>JACDCM010000058.1:0-4194 GCA_013817545.1 Gemmatimonadaceae bacterium
GACTCCGGCGTCTTACCAGCCGCTATCAACTGCCAATATTGATTACGGAAAACGGGTTGGGTGAGTTTGATGTTCTGGAGGAGAATGATACCGTGAACGATGAGTATAGAATTGCGTATCTGGGCTCCCATATTGGACAGTGTAAGCAAGCTGTCAGTGATGGCGTTGATCTCGTCGGCTTCTGCGTATGGTCGTTTACAGATGTCTTGAGTTGGCTCAATGGCTACCAAAAGCGTTATGGACTGGTGTATGTGAATCGTGACGAAGCCGATCAAAGGGATTTGAGACGAGTTCGGAAGCGGAGCTTTTATTGGTATCAAGAAGTTATTAAAATGAATGGGCAGAATGTCTAAGCGGGTCAGTCGAGTTGAATACCAGTCCAGCACTCGTAAGGCGCGGAGTGTGTTCCAGCGGCTGGGCTCGCCGGTTCCCTCTTCCATGCTGAAGTGGACCTCACCGGCGTGGGGTTTTCGAGCGGCCATCGCCCATGACCCTGTCCGCCTGGCCCTTACTGTACGCGTTCCCCTCGGCCGCAGCGTTACATCGCAACGCGCCGACGCCGCCGTGCAGATGCTGCAGCGGGATACCTCCGCGCGGGGTCGAAGTGGTGCTGCGCTGGAATACCTCGGCGACCTTCCACCGATCCCTTTCGTCGTGCTGCAGTCAGGCGAGGGGATCCAGCTCACCGCGGACCAGCGTCGCGGACTTCTGGTACTTGGCGGCCGATGGCAAGCGAGTGCAGCGCGGATCGTGGTGAGTGCCTTCACCAATACTGACAGTAGGGGAAGCGTGGGTTCGGCCCAGCAGCGGCTTGTTGAGGCGGGTGCGATCTTCCTGGCTGAAGTGGCGGCGATCGTAGCGGAGATCAGAAAGTTGTTGTCGGCTGATCAGATCGAGCTGCTTCCTGACGGTGTGCAGCGCTTGCTCAATCGATGGCGCTCCTGACTGGCGCATATGTCGAAAGAAGGCTACTCTTTCGACACGTTATCCGGACCTGTCGATTCAAACGACATATCCAGGAGACCTGTCGATAGGTATCCGATTGCACGTTATGATAAGTTTTTATCCCACAAAGACTTACAATGACCTGCCTCCGCTTCCTCCGCAGGCGGATCTGGAGAGCCGACCGTGCTCAAGGCCTGCATCCAGGCGCGCGCGACCGTGGCCGAGCTAAAGCAGGCGGGCCGACTGTTGCCGAATCAGGATGTGCTTATAAACACTATCCCACTGCTGGAAGCGCCTGGTACCCAATGCGACGCACGCGCAATGAGTAGGTGCCTACGGTTACTACCTGCGTCCGGAAGCGGCCGTCGAGATCCGACTCCGAGCCCCCCGGCAGTCCGACGATAATCACCTGAGCACTGGCCACAGGCCGGCCATTTTCACGGTCCACGACAGCGCCTGATATGCGTCCGCTCTCAACCGATCCAGAGATCTGCTGCCCGCTCGCGGGAGAACAGAAGCTGAGGGCGAGCGCCACGAACAGGGAAGCGACCGCCGCAACAACCAACGGTCGCGCGAGTGGGGAAACGTGCATCGATCGTGCGTCCGTTGTGTGGGAGTCAGCAGCAGCCAGTGAGGACTGCGGACATTCGGATCCGGGATCTTCAGGGAGGGGAAGGTAGGAAGCCTGAAACCGACCTTGTGCACGGATGGGTCACAAGTGAGTCACACCATCTCGTTGGAGAGGGTGCGTGACGCGCGCGTGGCGCTTTCGTTACGTGTGTGCTTCCCGGCGTTCGATGGCCTCAGCTGGAGAGGGCGCAGACCGTCGAAGGCCTAATGCCGTTGTTCAGTCCTTGCGTCCAGTTTCGCGTCTGTCGGGGGCGTTTGGTCGTCGCCCAGCCACCTCATGCAGGAACAGCTGCGCTCCGCATCAAACAGGAGTGGAAGGCTGTCGTGACGGATAGCCAAGCGCACGGAATGGCTCTTCGTGCCCCTAACCGGCCGCTATATCGCGGCCTGAGGCGTCACGCGAGAGTTTGCCTGTTGGGAATGCTTGTAGCGGAGATGGGCGCCGTCGGCCGAGTGGGGCTGTCTGCCTTCTTGCTCCGGCGGATCTCGTGTTAATCCGCGGCGTTCTGGCCGCGCGCCCTGTCCGCCTTCTTCTTCTGCACCCACCACACACCGATCACAATAGCTCCGAATACGAGCGGCGCGAGCGCCATCAGCGCCCCCGCCCAGAACATCCCCGCCTCGAGCGCGTCGTGGTTCATCGGTGCAGGAATCGCTTGAGATTCTTGAGATAGTAGCTCAGTCCAATCGCGGCGACCGCGAACGCCACGCCGAGCACCATCGCACCAGTGCTGCCAGACGACCGCGAGTCGCGAAACACCCACACCGCGAAGCCTGCGCAGAAAAGAATTGCGGTCCCGATGAGAAATCGGTGGAAAATGATCATGCCAACCGATCCACGGCCATGAGCAGAAGCAGTGCCGGCAAGTAGATCAGCGACGCCAGGAACAGCTTCCTGGCCCCCGCTACCGTCCGCTGCCGAGCGGCGACCCAGCTCGCCCCTATAAACCAACCAGACAGTAGCAACGCACCAAAGAAATAAATCGCCCCCGACATCCCAAGCACCGTCGGAACCAGACTGATCGGCAACAGTGCTACCGTATTCACAAATGCCTGCCCGAACGTACTCCGCCCTTCGTCATCATCCACGCTCAACATCCGCATCCCCGCTCGCGCGTAATCCTCGCGATACATCCACGCCAGCGCGAGAAAGTGCGGAATCTGCCACAGGAACATTATCCCGAAGAGCACCATGGCTCGCGCGTCGATGCCCACACCCGCCGCTGTCCAGCCTCCCAGAATTGGAAGCGCGCCCGGGACCGCGCCCACCAGAGTGGCCAATGGCGTACGCGTCTTGAGCGGCGTGTACACAAACACATATGATACCAGGGTCGCCACGGCGATCACTGCTGTCGTCACGTTCACGAAAACCGCGAGATACGCGATGCCCGCCACGCCGCCGAACCACGCAAAGGACGCCGCCTCCAGAAAACTCAGCCGGCCGGACGGGAGCGGCCGGTTGGAGGTTCGCCGCATGAGCGCATCGAGATCGCGCTCAGCCACCTGATTGAGTGCGTTCGTCCCACCCGCGACAAAAGCTGAACCGATCATGGCGTGAACCAGGACGAGCCAGGAGGCGGCGCTCGACAGCGGCTCCGCCATATAAAACCCTGCGGCGACCGTGGCCATTACCAAAAGGACTATGCGCGGCTTTGTCAGCTCCAGCAGATGCGCGGGTGCAACCCGCGACAGGGCGATGGCTACCAGATAAACTCCGTGATGACGGCGGCGACAAGGATGACTGCGAGCGGCAGGGGCGCAATCGCGAGTATACGCAAGCGATTCGGCTCGAATCTGAGGTGCATGTAGTATAACGCCACCAGAACAGCCTTCCACACCGCGAGTCCCAGCAGCAAGAGGACCAACACCGTCTTGGACCAGGGCAGAAATGCGACGCCGAGCTCCACGCCGGTCAGCACCGCGAGCACAACAAAGATCCCAACGTAGTTGGGGTGGGCGTGCTTCGCCGGCTCGTGAGTGGGTTTCGTCTCTTCCATGTATGGTGCTCCGGTCAGATCAGGTAGACGATCGTGAAGAGAATGATCCAGACTAGATCCACGAAGTGCCAGTATAGTCCGACCACCTCGACACCGCGGTGGTCGGTCGCCGTGTACTTTCCCTGAAAGGCTTTAATCGTGACGAACAACAGGCATATGACGCCAATCGTCACGTGAAATCCGTGAAAGCCCGTCATCGTGTAGAAGGTGGATCCGTACAATCCTTCTGACGGAACGAAACCGTGTTCGACCAACTTTGCGTACTCGTATATCTGCACACCCACGAACGTTGCGCCGATTAACGTGGTCGCAATCAGCCACTTTCGGAGCCCCGCCTGATCGCCGTCCTGCACCGCCGCGAACGCCTTTACCATTGTCACGCTGCTGCAGATGAGCAAAAATGTGTTGCCGGCGGTGAGCGCGACGTTCAACACTTCGCCCGGTCCCTTCCACATCTCGGGATGTGCGAAGCGAAGTATGATGTATGACCCGATCAACGAGGTGAAGAACATCACCTCGGAGGCAAGGAAGATCCACATTCCCAGCTTCTCGTTGTAAACCCCGGCGCCGGGCTCTGCTTGCACCGGCGCCTCCATCACTGAACCCTGATCCATGACGTGCG
>JACDCM010000058.1:4204-14889 GCA_013817545.1 Gemmatimonadaceae bacterium
GCCCTCGAGCTTGCGATCCTGCGGAAGGAAGTCCTCGGTCACGAGCGGCGAGGAGTACTCGTACGGGCCGCGATACACTGTCGGCGTCACTGCAAAGTTTCCGTGCGGGGGCGGGGAGGGCAGCGACCACTCGAGACCGTTGTCATTCCACGGATTCGGACCGGCACGCTCACCCTTCGTCCAGCTCAATATGAAATTCGCGGCGAAAATGAACTGCGACGCGAACAGCACGAATGCGGCCATGCTGATCATCTCGTTTACCCACTGGATGTCTCGCAGGAATTCGTACTGCGTGGGGTCGTAGATGCGGCGAGGGTGACCCTGAGAGCCCAGCGAGTGCATCGGAAAGAAGACGAGGTTGAAGGTGATGATCGTCAGAATGAAGTGCACCTTCCCCCAGAACGGATTCATCAGCCGTCCGAACATCTTCGGGTACCAGTACGTGACCGCCCCAAAAATCGCAAAGAGGCTTCCGCCAAAGAGCACATAATGCAAATGCGCGACGATGAAGTACGTGTCGTGGATGAAGATGTCCACCGGCGTCGACGCCATGAACAGACCGCTCAATCCTCCGATCACGAACATCGAGACGAAGGCCATGGAGTGCAGCATCGGGACATGGAACTGGATATTGCCCCGCCAGATCGTACCCATCCAGTTGAACACCTTGATCGCCGACGGCACCGCGATGAGCATCGTTGAGATCATGAAGCCGGTGCCGAGCGTCGGATTCATGCCGCTCATGAACATGTGATGCCCCCATACTCCCCAGCCCAGGAACCCAATCCCCATGATGGCGATCACCATCGACGTATAGCCGAAGATCGGCTTGCGCGCCCCGTTGGCGATAATGTCGGAGGCCATCCCCATGCCTGGCAAGATGAGGATGTAGACCTCGGGGTGCCCGAAGAACCAGAACAGATGCTGCCAGAGTAGGGGCTGGCCTCCGGTATCCGGACGGAAGAAATGCGTGCCGAGCGTCTGGTCGAAGAGCAGCATGATGATGGCGCCGGAAAGCACCGGCATTGCCAGCAACACCAGAATGGCTGTGATGAAGAGCGACCATATGCTGAGCGGCAGCCTGAACCAGTTCATTCCAGGCGCCCGCATGTTCACAATCGTGGTGATGTAATTGAAAGAGCCAAGTATCGAGGAGAGTCCCAGTATGATCAGGCTTACGCTCCACAGTACCTGACCGGTGCTGACGCCCGTGAGTTCGGGGTTCGCGCTAAGAGGCGCGTAGCTTGTCCACCCTGCCGCGGCGTGCCCGCCCTCCACGAAGAACCCCGCGAGCATGATGAATCCCGCGGGCACCGCCATCCAGAAGGAGGCCATGTTGATGCGCGGGAATGCCATATCCGGCGCCCCGATCTTCACCGGAATGAGATAATTTCCGAATACGCCCACCAGCAGCGGCATGATCGCGAAAAAAACCATGAAAGTCCCGTGCATCGTGACGATCGAGTTGTAGAACTCGGGGAGCACGATGCCTCCTGGCGCCATGGTCTCGGGAAGCACCCCTCCGCCCGGTATCGGTTTACCGGGAAAGCCAACCTGCCATCGGATAAACATCGCGAGGATGCCACCGATCATGAGGAAGAACAGACTCATCAGGAGGAACTGGATCCCGATGATCTTGTGATCGGTTGAGAATATGTAGCGCCTGACAAAGGAATCTTGATGCGCGTCCACATGCGGGTGCGCGCCAATGCCGTCAAGCGTAGTTGCAGTCGTAGCCATATCAGTGCGCTCCCCCTTCGTGATTCATGGCCACTGGCAGCGCTCCCTCCGAGCGACTCTCGGACGCGGATGCGGATCGCCTGGATGTATCGCCGAGCCACCTCTCGTACTCATCCTTCGCGTACACTGTCACCATTGCCTTCATCCTGTAGTGTCCCAGTCCGCAGAGCTCGGCGCACGCAATCTCGTACTTGCCGGCCTTGGTAGCGTGGAACCAGACGCGAATCGTCATCCCCGGCACGGCGTCCTGCTTGATTCGAAAGGCAGGAACGAAGAAAGAGTGGATAGCGTCATCCGACGTCATGATCGCTACGATCGGAGTGTCCACGGGGATATGCAGCTGGTTGCGTGTCGAGTCATCGTCCACGGTACCCAGCTGACCGTCCGGTCCGGGATACTTGAAGTGCCATTCGAATTGCTGTGCCCTTATGCCGACCAGCATTGCACCGGCCGGCACGCTGTCCCGGCCCTTGATGTCGTTCCAGACACCCGCGCTGAGCAGTCCCGTCGCCACAACGGCAATCGCGGTGACGCTCGTCCAGATTATCTCAGCGCGGTTGTTTCCGTGGTAGTACAGCGCCTTCCGGCCGGGCCTGCTCCGGTATGCGAATAGAAACCAGAGGATACCGACTTCGACGACCACGAACGCGATCCCGGTCATGATCAGGATCATGTAATACAGCCAGTCGATGTCGCCCGCGAAGGTGGACGCGCCTGGCGGCAGGAACCAACTCATACGACAGCCTCCGGTAGTTGGCTATTTGGCCGCGAAAGTGATGTCCTGAGTCTTGCCTTCGTCAGCCGCGACAGTCACCTGCATCGTTTGCGCGCCGAGCTTTTCGTGCCAGGCCTCGATCTCGTACGTTCCGGCGGGGAGACCCGAGATCTTGAATGATCCATCGGACGAGGACGTCGCGAAGTATGGGTGATCGAGCACTCCTACCCAGGCCTTCATCCAGCTGTGCACGTTGCACTCGAGAGGCACCACTACTTCGCGCATCGCGAACGTGCGCATCGTCTTCATCCCTTCCGTGGGCTGGCTGATGTTGAATCCGCGGTTTTCCTTTGGCACTGCCTTGATGTTATGCAGGACCGGATCGCTGTTCTTGATCTCGATCTGCTGGTTGGTCATCACGCCGAAGACACGCGGCTTGTACAGGCAACCATCCTGGTCCAGCACCACGGGAGATGTCGGCGCCGTGTAGGTCTGTCCGGCCGGGAGCCCGCTCTTCACGTAGACGAAAACATTTCCAAGGTTGCCATCTTTAACCACGAACTGAGGGTTCATCGGCTGGCCGTCATGTTTCGTCTTACACGCCGCCTCCTCGTTCATGTCGATCGTGGGATTGGCGGGCGCGGTGCCGGTGAACTTCACGGTGCCGCCGATGGAGGCGCCGCCCTCTGCCACCTGCGGTGCGCCGGCCGGCACTTCACCCTGCTCGGGCGCTCCGCCTTCAGCCGCATCTTCCTTAGCTCCACCACAGCCGAGCATTGCAAACGCTGGAACAACCGCGAGCAGCATGCGTCTCATCTGTACTCCTCCAAGTTGGAACGTCCGTGTTCACGTTCGCGGCGCTGAGCCTGCATGACTACCATGGTGCCCAGCCCCGCGGTAAGCAACATGGTCACGATCGGCGCGATATAAACTCGCGGCGGCGTGGGAACATCGAGATAAATGGCGTACCACGCGCTTACGGATCCGCGCGTATCGTCCTCGGCGTTCGATCCGTCGGCGGCGTAAAATGCGACGGGGATCGCCTGTCCTTCTCTGAAGATCGGTGCTTTCGTCGTATCGGTTGACGCGAGCGAACGCGTCAGTTGGAGCTGCCACTCACCGGCGTTGAAGCGAGCAGAGTGCGTTACCGCGCTCGCTGCCGCCGCCGTGTATTTCCCAAGCCCGGTTCCAATCGCTTCCATTACCTGATCGGGAGTGCTGGTCCAGCGCCATGTGTACACGGGACGCCGCGTGTTTCCGCCCAGAAAGTACGGCCGGTCGGCCTCCTCGTCTATGCGCTGGGGAAACTGCAACACAAACCGGTCGCCCGTCTGGGTCGTCGGGACAGCGCCATCGGCGTCGAATACGGCCTGCTTCACGCGTCCGAGCCATTCGTCCCACGCAGGGTCAGGACTTTTTGACGGATCGGGCCACGTGAGCTTGAGCGCGAGCTGTTTCCCGTCATGCAGTCCCTGCACCCACACGCCATCTACCGTTGGAGCGAACCACCTCGGCTTAACTATTATCTGCGCCGTGAGTGGCACGAAGAACCGCCCGGCCTGCGCCCAGGCACTGTCAGCAGGTCCCGCCGGTAGCGCACCTGCAACCCGAGCGGCGCGAATGACCTCGCTCACCTCGGGCGCTTCTTCGGGTGACAGACTGCGTACGTACTGCGCGACGCGCCAGAGATCCTCGTTGCTTACGACCTTGGAATCCACCGCGTCGCTGAACGAAGGCATCGGCGTGCCATCCAGGCCGGTGCGCAGCCGCGCGTAGATGTCCGCTACAGTGCCGCCTCCATTGAAGCGCCAATTCGTTGCCAGATTCGCCGCACGGATGGGATGATCCCAGTCATCCGTGAGAGTTGGGGCCGAATTACCATCGCCTCTTCCTGCATCGCCATGGCACTTGAAGCATTCCAGCTTCTGGTACGTCGCACGTCCAGACGCGAGTCCTTCGGCGGAGCTTGATGGCGCCTTGCCGATCGCGATCGCGGCGGGTGCCTTGCCGGCAAAAAACTTGGAGAAGCTCTTGATGTAGGCGATCACATCAGTTCGCTCGTTCTCGGTGAGCTTGCTCTCCCATCCCGGCATTGCTGTTCCGGGCATCCCGAAATCAACTATGCGACGCAGGTCGGCGTCGGTGGGTAGCTCGCCACTCGCCGTCGTGCGTATCTGGTATACACCTTTTGTAAAATCGCGCGGTTGCGGGAGCATGTACGTTGCCGCATCGCCTGCACCCGCGCCGTTGTCACCGTGGCATGCGGCGCACCATTTGTCGTACACGGCTTTTCCACGGGGGGCGGTTTGGGCCTGAAGGATTGCGGATTGAGCCAGGATTGCGGATTGCGGACTACGGATTAACAGCAACGAAATCGCGCACAGGGCGGTGCGTGCGAGGCGGAAGAGAACCGGGGGGTGGGGTCTATTCCCGCTGCGAAAGTCTATTGGCGAACCAAAGTCCTTTTCCGCAATCCGCAATCCGCAATCCGCAATCGGTTCCTTCAATTGGCAATCCGCAATCCGAAATCCTGTTCTCATTGCGCTTTCCCCTCCTCCGCAGCCCCATGTGCTTCCCACCTTCTCGGCTGCCATCCGGACTGCTCATACAGATAAATGACCACCGCCCAGATCTCATCTTCCGTGAGAAAGTCCTCCCACACCGGCATCGCTGAATTCCACGGCGTCCCTTCGCGTGGGAGGCCGGGGCCACCTTTGGCTATACGCCAGAAGACGTAGCTCTCAGTGAGTTGAGCGATTGTGCCAGCATCCGCAAAAGACGCGGGAGCGGGGCTCAAACCATTTGCAAAGTGACCCTGCCCGTCGAGCCGGTCGCCGTGACATGCGACGCAATTCTGGGAATAGACGCGTTGCCCGGTGCGCAGATGCTCGGGCATGGAGCCGCGCTTCCGGAGCGGATTCTCGAGACCGGTGAGCTGGATCGTCTTCCCGCGGAAGGTCAATTGCCCGGGCGGCGCGGGGTGAATGGCACGCAGCTCGATCGGCGCGTCCACGCGCGGGCGCGTGCGCTGGTACGTCGCAAAGCCGACCATCAACGGTAGCAGCACGAGCAGCGACAACCGGAGCCACTTCTTGTCGCGGTCTACAAGCGTGGCTTGGACAGGCTCTTTGAACTGGCGCCAGCGCGCCTCGTCGCTGCTCACGTGGATTAGCACGCCAACAAGGGCGATGAACATGTACTGAACGATGACACTCGACGGCACCGGTGCGCTGTGCATGCCCAACAGCGCCGGCAGGTAGGCAATGCCGAACTTGAAGAACAGATACGCTATCAGCAGGAGGATGAATGCCTGCCAGAAGGGATGCCTGAGTGCCTCGCGGACGCGACTCACTTTCGCTCCGACAGGAATTTCACGATGGACTCCAACTGCGCGGCCGTAAGTGTTTGACCGAACGTGGCGGGCATGATACCGGCAACAGTTTCGAATCCCTTGGCAGTGTCCGCGTTCGGGAAGAGAATCCCTTTGCGGATCTGGTCTGCCGTAAGCCGTTTGCCTATTCCGTCGAACGTAGGTCCGATGGGCGCTCCCTTGCCGTCCATCTGGTGACATCCGATGCAGCCGTTCTGTGTCAGAAGCTCAACGGGATCGGTTGTCGCGGTTGGTCTTGCACCCGCCGCGGCCTGAGAGGCTTGCGCGCCCGCGGGTCCTGGCGCGCCAGCCGCATCTCCGGGCGCTGCTTTCGCCTGCACGTCCGCGCCAGTGACGGTTATTTCGCCACCTTGCGATTGCATGTAAGCGATTACCGCCCAGATCTGATCGTCGGCAAGTTGCCGTCGCATGTCGGGCATAATCGGCTCGAAGCCGGGCACTACGAATTTGTTCGGCTCCGTCATGGATTCGTACAGATAGGTCTTGCAATCCATTCCGGCCTTGCGCGATCCGCAACGCGCGCCGATCAATCCAGCTCCCGCATGGTCCGCGAGAAGATTCGGCGCACGTGTGCCGAGGCCATGACAGGCGGTGCAGCCGCCCGCTCCCATGTATACTCTTTCGCCGGCTCCAGCGAGCGCTTCCGGGGTGACATTGCCACCGAGCGCGAGCGCCTCAGGAACCTCGGATTCCAGCTGCGGAATTATGTGCGCGACCATCGTATAGAAACCGACGACCACCAGCACCACTGCGAGCACCCTGAGATTGGTCTTCCACATAAGGCTTAATCTCCCGCGGGGTGTGGGTCAGGGCCAGGACCCGGTACCGGAACATCGAGCGATACAGTCTCCACTGTCGTCGCCGGTTCGCCTTTGTGCGCCACGCGCTCCGCGAGGCCGCCAAGCCAGAATATGAAAGCCACGAGACTGAGGAATATCAATACGCACGCGGTGATCATGTTTGCCGCCTGGCCAAGCGCCGGCGTAGCGGCTTCGCGACTCGTGTCACGCACTACTTCCCACACATGCCAGTGCTGGCGAATACCGCTGCGGGCGAAGCCCATCAGTCCCATGAGCCAGGTAAACGTGACCGCGAGAACAAACAGCGCGTACTGGGAACGAGCCGGCATCTGCCCCCACCGAATAGCGCCGCGCGACTCGGCACCGCGTCCGATGAAGATGTCGATCACCGTAACGCCCACAATGCACAGCAGCACCGCCGCAACCTGGTAGACGCTGAAACCGATACGCACGATCGCCTCAACGAAATAACCGTACACACCATAGAAGAGCACGACCACAGCAGATACCACGAACATCGCTGACTGAACCAGCGTTCCCGTCTTCGCCCAGGGCACCGTAGGTCGAACGTTGGCTCGCCGGTATATGAGAAAGGACAGGAACGTGGTAAGGATCATCAGATTGACCGCCGTATTCTTGGCGCTCATCACTCCCAGCACATTCAGAAATGGGTGGTGCGATCCGCCCATCGACGCCAGCTCCTGCCTTGTCGCGATCATGGTGTGAGGCGTCGCCCAGACGATCCAGCAGATGATGAGCAGCAACAACATCCACTTCGTGTACGGAATGAATCGCTCCGCTCCGGGGATGCGCGCCATACCTGTCCAGAGGTAGTAATTCGCGGCCAGGAAGAGTACGCCTATTAGCACCGCTTGCACGATCCAGAGCCAGCTCATGAAGCCGCCCATCATCGTGATGCCCATCTGCTGGTTGTATTCGTAGATCTCACGTCCCAGCCAGTAACCGGCGAAAGGGAGCACGATGAACGTCGAGATCGCGATGAAGTTCCCGACGTATCCCATCCAGTCGTAGTGAGCGCGCTCCTCGTCCGTTTTAGCGGCGAGGAATCGGAAGCCCGCGTACGCCGCCACGATGGATCCGCCGAACACGGCGTTCGCGATGAGGCGGTGGATGTTGATCGGCATCCAGGTCGCGTTCGCGACTGCATTCCAAACACCAACGCTCTCTGGCAGCGTCTCGGCTGTCATTCCACCCGGCGGGGACATCATGTACGTGAGCCAGCTGTTGGCGATGAACATGACCATCGTGCCCCAGATGTTCAGCAGCACGCCGAGCACGAAGTGCCCCCACTTCGCGCGTCCCGTGTTCCAGCGGTCCCAGCCGTAATAGTACAGGTACAGCGTGAACGACTCTATGAAGAAGAGCCCCGCGTACAGCCACATGGTGGGGCTGAAGACACGCGAGAGGTGGAACCAGAATTTCGGGTATAGCGTTGTCAACAGAAAGAGGAGCAGTCCGCCCCAGAGCGCGGTTGCACTGTACGCGAAGACGAGCAGGCGCGTGAATTCCTTGGAGAGCTTGTCGTACTTCTTGTCCTTCCCGAGGATTCCGATCAGCTCGCATATAACGGCGAACATGGGGACGCCGAGCACAAACGCCGCGAACATGAGATGCACCTGGGCGGTGATCCATACCGCACCGCGCGCGCCAATGCCGGGAAAGCGTCCATACGCGCCGGCGGTGTCCGCGGCGGCCTGGAGGAGGAGTGAGAGCTCAGTCATCGAGCTCGTTGCTCAAAAAAAACGGCTTCCGCTTGGAAAAGTCGATAGGCATCGCACTCCTAACTTCGGCCATCAAACCGACAGTCACCTCGGAAAGTCCCTGCCTGCGCGCGTAATCCTCGAGCCGTTTGGTGACCACGCCACGTACGAACGACGGAATTCGTTTGACGCGTGCTTCCGCGTCGGGAGACCATCGCATGCCCTGCTCTACGTGCATCCCATAAGTGACCGTTTGCGCCCGCTCGATCACAGGGATGTCACCGGTCGGCTCGTAAACGCAAGACGGATCCGCCGCCATTATATCTCCCTCGAGCGCAAGAGCCCTGGCGCGACAGCCGCCGCACACGCGCTGGTACTCGCACCGCCCACACTTGCCGCCAAGCGTGCGCGATCGAAGCTCCTGAAATAGAGGCGAATTGTTCCACACCTCGGCGAACGACTGCGTACGCAGGTCGCCTGCCGGAAGAGGCGTATACGGGCACGGAGTAAGCTTCCCGTCGGGTGTGATTCGGCAGTACTGAACGCCGCACGGGCAGCGTGTCTCGTAATTGAGTATCGGGGATTCGGGCGCAGCCTGATGCAGGTGGCGCATGAAATGTGGCGCGCACTTGGACCTTACCATCATGCGGCCGAGGTACTGCCGTTGCAGGGTTACCAACTCGGCGAGGAGAAGCTCGTACTCCGCGGGTGAAAGATCCGAGAGCCGCGCGCCCCGGCCCGTGGCCACGAGAAAGTACAGGTTAAAGGACACTGCGCCCTGCTCGGCCGCCCAGGCCACGAGACGTGACAACTCCGATCGGTTTCCCTTGGTGGCGGTCGTCTGGATGATGAAGTCCATCCGGTGCTCGCGCAGGCGCGCGAGAGCCTGGGTTGTCGCTTCGAGCGAGCCGCGGCCGTGCCGGAAGTTGTCGTGATAGCGCTGGTCGAGCGAGTCAACACTCACGGCTACACCGCTGACACCAGCATCCTTGAGCGCCGCTATGCGGTCGTTCGTCAACAGCGTTCCGTTGGTGCCAACGACGACCGTGGCGCCGCGTTTCGACGCGAAAGCCGCGATCGTCGTGAGGTCGTCTCTGAGAAGCGGCTCCCCTCCCGACAATATGAACATTGGGGATGGGTTGAGCTGGAGAATCTCCTCGGCGATCCGGAGGCACTCTTGGGTCGTCATCTCTCCATCAGCCGATTCCGATGGACCCGCCGAGATGTAACAGTGCGCGCACTCCAGATTGCACCGGCGCGTGAGGTTCCACGCGACTACGTGGGGGACGTACTCGCGATGGCCGGCCAGAACGGCCGGTATCTCGTCCGAGAGTGATGCGAGGGTCGTTACACTACTGCTAAGCATCTATCACATGGCAGAATCACGTATACGTCAGTCATCGCCTGCCTGCGTCGCCATCATTCTCTCGACTGCCGCCTTCGCTTCAGCCGGCGTGGTTGACTTGAAGTCCACCGGACACTGGTTCATCTGCTCTTCGATGTCGCGAATCGGGCACCGCGTCATCCCGGAAGCCTTGGCTTCCTCGATGAACCGCCGCATCTCCGGCGACAGCGCATCCTTGCCCTCAGCTTCCGCCCGGATCTGCTTGGCGCGCAGCTCCGTGAACATCACCATCATCGTGTCCATGTCGAACTCGTCAGCCTCGATCATCGCCTGCTTGTTCTCATCCATAACGCGCGTCGTGATGCGCCAGATGTCGTGATTTCGGCCAAAGCGTTCGACGGTGTTGCGAGCCAGTGGACGCGCAATGAGCGGGACAGCCTGCAAACGCGACCACGCTTCCTGCGTCCAGACAATGGGGTCGGTGGCGATTCGCGCGCGCGTGCTCATGCGGCCCGTGACGGGGCAGGTGACTTCCGTCAATGCCTCGAGGGGCTCGGCATCATCGTCCGATCCGATCACCCTGGTCTTCTTCATCTGCTCGCCAGCCTTCACTTCGGCCAGCGCAATCTCCTCCGCGCTGCCGATACCCATGATGAGCTGCATATGCGTGGGCAGCAGCTTTCGGATTGCCTCGTCGAGCCACTTGTTGGTGACGATGTCGCCACCGCCTTCAGTGGTGAACTCCTCAACGGCTCTGCGCGCGATTCCCTGGGCGAAGGGGGGCACGCGGAGAATTCTGACCTCGGCATCGGGGGACCAGGGGAGCGAGGCCATGCCGTCTTCCTCGATCCATGGAATGTCCTCTGGCTTTATTCCCACCGTTCCGATGAGAAGCAGGTTACACGAGATCTGCCGCACCAGATTTTCGGCTTGCGACCCGAGCTCCGTACCATCGATGCGATGAGCTCCGTGG
>JACDCM010000340.1:0-2941 GCA_013817545.1 Gemmatimonadaceae bacterium
GGCTAGTACGGTAACGCTTACGGGGCGGGGAAGGGCGGGGCGCATATTGATTTCTGAAGGGTGGGGGACGGTTGACGGCTGATGGTTGATGCTGGTGGCAGACTTCTGATGGCATATAGTAGATGGCAATCAGCTATCAGGTGTCCGCGATCAGCCACCGCTATCCGCTATTTCCCATCAGCTCACTTCTTTCTTTCGCGCGCAGCCAGCGCCAGTGCAGTGTGAAGAGCGTGATAGATAGGGCGAGGAGAAGAAGGCTGCTTGTAACCGATCGGAGTGACTCGAATCGCGCTCGTTCGATGCGGTCGGTGCGGAGTGCCTCATATCGCATCCGCATGGTGGTCTCGGAAGCCGTATCAGCTATGGGTCCTTTTGAATCGGGACCCGGACCGGCACGTTCCCGCTCGTACGTCGCGCGGTACGCCTCGAATGAGGTGATCGAGGGCTCACCACCAAAGCGCGACTGGCCACCTTGAAGTGGATTGGCCATGGTGAAAGCGTTCTGAACGAGCGAATTGGCGCTGATAAGCAGGGTGATGACGGCCACCAGGCAGACAGTGTAGCCATAGATCTGTGGAACGCGATTCGGCTTGTCCACGAGGTATCTCTGTTGAAGAGTCCAGTGCAGCGCACCTGGCTGAAATGTGCTCAATTTGACCCCTCTCAGCTACCACGCGTGTCGGTGGTGGATGATGGCAGATGGCGGATGGCTGATAGCCCTCTACTTATCTGCCATCCGCCATCAGCTCGCCGGCAACTCCACGATCTTGCCGATAAACAGAATCGTTCCCGAGAACCGCTCGCGAATCGCGAAGACAAAGGGACGGTCTACACGCATGGTTGGGATAATGGGCGCCGAGACAATTCCGATCCCGACCACGGTCACCGCCGCCGCCTCAGTGCCCTCCTCATAAACATCTACATACGTCTTCTGCTTCACGTAGCTGATGAAGAGCTCGCGTCCGCGTGGCGACATACGGGTGAAATCGGCGCCTCCGCCGAATGCGATTCCCATTCCAAGTGCTTTGAGGTCATCGTTCATTGTACGCTCGTACTCGAGCTTGAACTTCGGGAGAAAGAGCTCGGCTTCAATCTCCTGAAACCGCTCCGTCCACTCGCTCCACTTTGTTTCGCTCATCGACGCGACTAGACCATTTACATCCATCCCTGTTCTTGGGAGGAGGACGGTCATGGCGAACGCGGTATTGCCGTACAGGAGGTCTACTGCCTGAAACTCAGGAGTTTCCAGATACCGCAGGGTGGTCTGCTGGTGCATGAGTGGTACGGACCGCGACGAGCCGTCGGCCGCGTGAAATGGAGCATTGCGTGTTGCAGCCCTGTCGAAGCGCTGGTGCCAGTTCCCCTTGAAGTAAATCGCGTTGATGAGAAACATGACGTCCCGAGGGTCGATCTCCTCTATGATCTTGTCGATCTTCCCGTTCGTGCTGCGGTCCACCCAATCATTGATCGTGGTTAGCGAGGCGGGATTCCCGAAATCGAGTCCGGCGACCTCCGCGTCGAAATAGTCCTCGCTCTCGCTCAGAAACAATTGCTCAAACGGAAAACCATTGCGATACCAGATCGAGTTGGCTATCCGGAAGTCGGTGGCGGCATCCAGACCTCGCAGAAGCGCGATGAGTCCCTTGTAACCGCTGTTGATGTCCTGTTGAGCCGCGCTACCGAAGCCGAGTGTGCCACGCATCGCGTCGTACGTCGCTCCGGCCGCGCCGTTCATCGTCATGCCGAGCGCCATCGATGCGCTAAGCGGTGAGATAAAGACGTTCGTGTCGCGCTGAGCCTCGTTTATTTGCCGGAAGAGCGAGAAAGAGAAGGCGTTACCGGCGGAGCTGATTTCCTGCTCCGCGCTCGTGAGGGCGCGGGGTAGCGCGTCGATCTCCTTTGCCGTCGGTGAGGTCGGCGAATCCGAGCAGCCGGAAATCATGCCGGCGACAAGTGTCAGGACTGGCCAACGAAAGACTCGCATCACGTAGCTCTCCACGGGTAAGTAGTTCCGGTCGTTCCCTGGCTGGACATGTCGCCCTACTACTTAACCCTGCTCGTTGCTCCCTGGTCACATTCCAGTCTCGGGAGCGGCTTTCGCGGCCAGTCGAGCTAGCCTACATTGAGCGCATGCGCCGCTCGCCCGTTTCGATGCTTATCGGACTGTTGATCGCCATGCTGGCCGGCCTTTCGGCTCCCGCCCTGGCGCTCGCGCATGGCTACGCGCACCACGAGGCGCATGAGCACGCCGAGCATGAGCGCGCACATCACGGAAGCGAGCTTTTGGATGATGGAAGTGCATCGCACAATGAGCTGACCTTGTCGTTGCGCGGGGTGGATCACCCCGCCGATCACGCACATCCACGGCTGTTCCACGCGGTGTCGGTGCGTACCGATGTCGTGCTCTTTGTCGCGCCGGCGCTCGCTGTGAACTTGCCGGCAGATATCGCACTTGTCGGCACTGCGTCACTGCTGCTGACCGCCGCACCCGCCCGAGCTGGGCCCTCGGACGCACCTCCTCGACAGCCTAGAGCGCCTCCCCTCGGCTGATCCACGTCGCCGCGTCACTCCTCATGACGCGCCGACAAGTCCGCAACATCATACCGTCTGGCTCATAGAGCGTCTGCATCGTCGCGACGTTCACGGCCGCGCTTCAAAGCCTTTGCTCGTGCGCCGGACAGTGGATGCAATTCGCGGCACCGGTACACACTCAACTCACATGTCGAAACCACCTCCCGGACATTCCGGGAGCAGCGGTGCGACCGTAAGACCAACGAGCAGCTGGCCACATCGAAAATGCGAGCGAATCCTTTCTGTAGTGTGACCGTTCGAACGCTGCTGATTGCAGCCACGGCGGCGGTCGCTATCCCAGCCACGCGTCTCGGCGCTCAGGATCCAGCGCGCGCTCCGGCAACCACGGCGAGTACGCTGACGGTAAGCG
>JACDCM010000340.1:2951-4684 GCA_013817545.1 Gemmatimonadaceae bacterium
TCGAGCGCGTTTCCGAATCCGGCGCTTTCTTATCAGCGCGAGCAGACTAGCGGGGCGGGGCAGACAAACTCGCAGAACATCGCCTCGGTCGACCAGCCGATCGAGCTCGGTGGACTACGAAGCGCGCGCAGTCGCGCAGCCATGCTGCGCCGCGAGGCAGCTGAGGCACGTCTGGTGGCGACCGAAGCTCAGCTGGACCTCGATGTCACCCGAGCCTACGCACTCGCGGTCGCTGCCGAGCGACGGGCGACGTTGGCCCGGCACGCAACCTTCGCCTTCGCGCGGGCGCGAAGCGTGAGCGAAACCCGGTTCGCGGAAGGGGACGTGTCGGGCTACGCTCACCGTCGCATCAGCCTCGAAGCCGCTCGTTACGCGGGTCTGCTCGCTGAGGCCTTACTGGCCGAGCGTACCGCTCGTCTCACGCTCGCCTCGCTCGTCGGAACAACTGAAGATTCGCTCGGAAGTCTCGACCTGACTTTCGATGTTTCCCTCGCTGCAGTCGCGTTTGCCGTGACGCCGGACTCGCTCCGAGGGATGGCAGCCCGCCATCGCGCCGACCTGCGCGTGGCGATACTCGAGGCGGAAGCCGCCGCGGCCGACGCGCGACTAGTCAGTCGGGGACGGCTTCCGCTTCCAATTCTGTCCGCCGGCCTCAAGACCGAGCATTCAGTCGGAGCAGGAGACTTCAGCGGGTTCGTCGCAGGGGTTTCGCTTCCGCTGCCGCTTTGGGATCGTCGCCAAGGTGCGATCGAAGCGGCTGGCGCTGAGGCGCGACGGGAAGTTGCCCAAGCAGAGATTGTGCGCCGCCGCGTCGCCCGCGAAGTCGACGAGGCTGTGGCAGGTCTTCGCGCGATCGACGAGCAGCTAGGGCTCCTCCGACCGCAACTCGGCGCGGAGTCCGAAGCGGCACTCAATGCCGCACAAGTCGCGTATTCCGAAGGCGAGATCTCACTCGTGGAGTGGTTGGACGCGGTGCGCGCTTATCAGGAAGCAGAATCCACCTACGCCTCACTTCGCGCGGAATCAATCATCCGCCGGGCTGCGCTCGATCGCGCCGTCGGCGTATCGCTCTCGAGGGAATCAAGATGACACACTCACAACTCGGCTCACTGCGTTTCTGTGCCATCCTGCTCGGCGCCGTTCTCACTAGCGTTCTCGGTGCGTGCGCGAAGGGTAGTGCAAACGGCGTTGATGAAACCGACGAGGAGGCGGGGCCCGCTGGCGGCGCGATCACGCTCTGGACGGACTCTACGGAGCTGTTTATGGAGCACCCGGCGCTCATCGTTGGCGCGCCCGAGAAGTTCGCCGTGCACCTCACCGATCTGACGGATGCAGCGCCGCTCCGCTCTGGCAAGATCACGCTGCGCTTTCAACCGCGCGACGGCGGTGAGCCACTCGTGGTTATGCAGGAAGCGCCTCGTGCGCCCGGGATCTACGGCCCGTCGCCCGCGTTCAAACGACCGGGGATCTACGATCTGACGCTAATCGTCGAGAGCCCGCAGGCGCGCGACAGCATCATGGTTCCGGCGCTACGAGTATACGCGACCGCGGACGAGGCGCCAAAGGAGGAAAAAGGCGCGGAGAGTGGCATCTCCTTTCTCAAGGAACAGCAGTGGAAGACGGATGGCTTCGGAACGGCATTCGCCAAGCGCGGAAGCATAGTCGAGTCGTTTGAAGCGTCGGGGCAGATCGTTCCGGCCGCGGGCCGGATGGCTGAAGTCGCTGCTCCTATC
>JACDCM010000341.1 GCA_013817545.1 Gemmatimonadaceae bacterium
TCGTGCAGGATGCGGATTGCGTGAACGAGTCGTACCCCGAATTTGGCAAGGCACTCGAAGAGGTGATGAATCCGAAAAGGCAACGGGTCACGACGCCGGTGATCAGTTCGCTTACCGCCTCCCGGGTTGATAGCGAGGAATAGCATGCACGGCTCGCGCGGTTGCGCTCGTTCTGACATGAGCCCGTCCGTTCCGGCCTACAAACGCGTCATCGCGATCGACGGCCCCGCCGCTTCCGGGAAAAGCAGTGTCGCGCGAAAACTCGCGCAGAAACTTGAATTTGTGTATGTGAACTCCGGCGCCATGTACCGGGCGCTCACCTGGCACGTTTTGCAGTGCGGCGTAGATCCGCACGATCAGGCAGCTGTCGCTGCTCTGGTCGAAGCCACGCGATTTGAAACCGATTTGCTCGACCAAGAATCTCGCATTCTGATCGAAGGCACTGATCCTTCAATCCATCTGCGGGAGGTACGGGTGAACGAAAGCGTGTCGCTCGTTAGCAGGGTTCCACACGTGCGCGCCGTGCTCGTGGCCCGGATGCGTGCCTACGCCATGCAAGACGACGTGGTCATGGAAGGTCGCGACATCGGTTCGGTCGTCTTCCCGCACACGTCCTATAAGTTTTACATCGATGCCTCCCACGCAATTCGCTCACAACGCAGAGCCGCGCAGGGCCAGACAGATCAGATCGCCCTCCGTGATGAGGTGGACTCTTCCCGCAGCGATTCGCCCCTGACCGTGGCGGCCGACGCGCACGTTGTTGATAGTTCCATTCTCTCGATCGATGAGGTCGTCAGCGAAATCCTGCGCTGCCTGCGCGCGCGAAATTTCAGCGTCGAAGCGAAGCAGGTCGGGTCATGCCGGTCTGTCTCGTCCCAATGAATCCCTGGTATTGGACCGGGTATTATCTGGCGAAGATCCTTGCTCGCATTTTCTTCAGGTTTCGCATTCTGCACCGGGATCGGCGCATTCTGAAAGGGCCGCTCATCATCGCGATGAACCACCAGAGCTATCTCGACCCGCCGCTGGCTGGCATCTCCTCAGGGCGCGAGACGTATTTCCTCGCGCGAAGAACGTTGCTCGATGGGCCGGTGCTCGGATGGCTTCTGCCGAAGCTCAACGTTGTCCCCGTCGATCAGGAAGGAACGGATCGAAGCGCATTGAAGGCACTCATCCGGATTTTGAATGCAGGGAAAGCGACCGTTGTCTTTCCGGAAGGAGCGCGGACGCTGGATGGGAATCTCCAGCCGGCTCTTCCTGGACTTGGGTTCGTCATCGCGAAAACGCGCGCACCGGTCTTGCCGATGCGAATCTTCGGTGCGCGTGAAGCGTTGCCGCGGGGAAGTGGCCGTGTGCGGCTGCGTCCGATTACGGTGGTCATTGGCGAGCCGATTCAATTCCGCGAGGCTGATTTCCCGCCTCGCGACAAGGAAGTTTACGCGCGCTTAAGTGAACGCGTCATGGAAGCGATCGCCGCACTTCGCGCCGAGTAATGCGCAAGCAAGTTGCGCCCCGCACTTGCATCCCGATAGTGTGATGTGACAGGAAAAGAGAACCGAAAATCTGCGCCGCCGGAGTCGCCTGCTCCACGAGGCGGCTTGCAATTGATGGCGCTCATCCTCCTGGTGATGGCGCTCCTGGCGATTTTTTCCAACGTGCAGAAATCGCGTCGAGACCAACTTGAGACGGTAACGATTGTGCCCGCTCCCGCTGCCACACCGGTCTCCGCACCCTCTCCGCCTTGACGTTTGTGATTGATGTCAGCAGCGACGCTGCGAGCGCCGAGCAGAAGAGCCAGCAATTAGGAATGCAGCCCCGCTGCTCCTTTGCTTCGAATAACGAAAGATCACCCCGGTCTAAATTGCCCATGAAATTGTCCAGCTACTCCTTCCTCGCCGCCGCCGTGCTGCTTGTAGTCTCATGCCAGAAACCGCAGAACGAAGCGGACAGAAACGCGCAGATTGAGCAGGAGGTGCAACAGCGTCTCGCCGCTGAGCGCCAGGCGGACGAGCAGCAGCGTCTCGCGCGGCAACAGGCCGAGCTCGAGGCCCGGGAAAAAGCGATCGCCGAGAAAGAAGCTGCAGCCCAACGCACGACCACTACCACGATCACAGCCACGGCGACGCCACGCAGCGACTCACGTGTGGTTTCCGGGGAGCAGAGCGAGACACGTTCCTATGACACGTTCTATCGCAAGCTCGACCCTTACGGCGCCTGGCGAGAGACGAGCGACTACGGTTTCGTGTGGCAGCCGCGCGAAGCGCAACGCCGCGACTGGCGGCCGTATACCGATGGACGCTGGGCTTACACGGAGGCGGGTTGGACCTGGGTTTCCGATGAGCCATTCGGCTGGGCGACTTATCACTACGGCCGCTGGACACGCCTGAGCGGAGTCGGCTGGGTCTGGGTTCCGGGGGAAGAATGGGCGCCTGCCTGGGTCTCATGGCGCAAGAGCGATCAGCATGTCGGTTGGGCTCCGCTCCCACCTGAAGCTCGCTTCGAGCGCCGCACCGGCATTCGGAAGTGGGCCGACAGCTATTATGATATCGACGCCGGCGAATACGTTTTCATTCCCAACGAAGATATCGGAAACGAAAATCTGCAGCGCGCCGTTATTCCTCAAGAGCGGAACGTCACGATCGTGACTCAGACCATCAACGTCACGAACATCACATATAACAACACGACCATCGTGAACGAGGGGCCTGACTTTAATGAGCTGCGCGTGCGCAGCCGGCAGCCTTTGGAACGCAAGCGGATCGAGCGCCAGTACAACGTCGAAGAAAATGAAACGCCTCGAGCCGTTGTGCGCGGTGAAACGATCGCGATGATGACACCACTCTTCACCGCACGTGCGGTCCAGCGACCGCAGACCGTCGGCGAGCCCATCAGACAAGTGACGGTGGAGCGTGGCACTTCAAATCAACCTGAAGCCGAGCGAGCTCGAGCAAAAATGCGATCAGAAGCTACGCCGCCACCAGACGCGCCCCCGAAAAGGTTTCAAAAACCGGAAGTTGCTGATGCTCCATCCACGCCGGCGACGCCTCGTCCAACGCAAACGCCTGCTCAGGTTCCAGCGGGGACTCCAAAGCCCGCACTTGCGCCGACGGCAGCACCTTCCCCGCGCGTCGTCGCCAGCGCGCCGCCGATTTCGACGCCGACCAAGCCGCCGGTGACATCTCCAACGCCACCGCCGTCGCCGCGCGCACTGACGACTGCCTCACCAGGGTTAACTCCAACCGTTGCGCCGGTAGTTTCCCCAACCGCAACACCTTCGCCGCGCGCACTCGCGACTCCGACAGCAACATCAAGCCCAACCATTTCGCCGGTAGGAACTCTGACGCCAACACCGTCACCGCGCGTGGTGCCGACCGCGACCTTAAAGCCAACGGCTGCACCCGTAGGTTCTGCGACCGTCACGCCATCTCTGCCGCCCCGACTAGATCCGACGCTGAGTCCTGCATCGACCGCGAAACCTCTGATCACGCCAGCTGCTACACCATTCAACGCAGTCTCCCCAAGTTTGGAAGAACAGCGCAAGCTTCAGGACAGGGTCCGCGAAGAGCGCGACGAAACACGAAAGCGGGAAAAGGGAGCCGCTGCCCCAGTGACCCCGGCACCATCGGCGACGCCGAGTCCAGTCGTTCCACTCGCTTCTACGCCGGGCGATGCTTCAAGTGACGGCGCCAGAACGTCCGACGCGGGACGGGACCGCGCGGCAGCAGCGAAAGCTGAGCAATGGCGCCAACAGCAGGCGATCCGCACCGAGAGACTCCGCGATATGAGCCGAAGCGCTGCCAAGAACACGCCCACGCCGCCGATTTCTCCAGGGCAGCGCGTTCCTGCGGCAGTTCCGCAAGAGAGTCCCGCTCCTGCCGCAACTGACCCCAGCGAAACAACCGCTCGCGCGGCGAGAAGCTTGCCCGCTCCAGCGACGACGCCGGTTGTTCCAACCACGCCACCCTCAGCCATCGTGACTCCACCGCCGACGCAAACTACTACAGCGCCCACGCCAACTCCTCCAGCCGGCAAGCCAGCGATCACGCCCGCGGTCCATGACCCTGCGACGCTTTCACCAAGTCCGACTCCCTCGCCGACGGTCCGCAAAGGGAAGCGCAAGCTACAGCCTGGCCAGGACAAGGACATTGCTGAACCGCAGGACAGCCCTGCGGGCACTGACGAGCCTTAAACCGCGCTCGCACGTTGCGCGGAGAGTTGCCGCGCATAGGAGAGGGTGTCGATCGCGTCGACAGTCTTGTCGCGTCGTATTCCCTTTATGCGTGGGAAGCGCAATGCCAGACCACTTGCATGTCGGGTGCTCGGCTGCACCGAATCGAAGGCAACTTCCAGAACAACATTGGGCTTCACTTCACGATAACGGCCGCGATCAACAATCGTGTTGTTCTTGAAGTGTTCCGTTAGCTCGGCGATTTCCACGTCCGTCAGGCCACTGTAGGCTTTTCCGATGGACAGAAGCTGGCCGCTCGCGTCGTCCCGAACCGCAAAGGTGTAATCGCTTAGGACATGATTACGTTTTCCATGGCCAAGCTCTGCCGCGATCACGACCACGTCCAGTGTCGCCAGCTCCTTTTTGAGCTTGAACCAATATAGCCCGCGCCGCCCAGGCGAGTAGACGCTTTCCGGGTCTTTCACCATC
>JACDCM010000342.1 GCA_013817545.1 Gemmatimonadaceae bacterium
GAGCTGGTCAGGACTCGATGGGTTGGCTGCGAGCAGGAGCTGCGAGAAAGCCATTATTCCCGCGAGCGGGTTGTTGACCTCGTGAGCGACTCCACTCACCAATTGACCGATTGCGGCGAGTTTCTCGCGCTGAAGAAGCTGAAGACCCAGGCGGCGCTCCTCCGTGACATCGCGCACGATGCATAGCACGCCTGTGATCTTCTCCTGCTCGAAGATCGGCGTGGCGGTAAGCGATCCTGTGCGGAGCGAGCGCTGCGAGTCCTGGAAGCGAAACTCCCCTCGTTGGGGTTGGCCCTGCATGGCGGTTTTGAAAATCTCTCGCATCGCTCGGCGATCTACCTGATCGATCAACTCAACGAAATGCTCACCGATCAACTCTTCGCGCGAACGACCGACCGTCCGTTCGAGCGCCCTGTTGACTGATGTGAAGCGAAGGTTGGCATCGACGGTGAATATCGCGTCCCATGCCGAGTCTACCAGCCGGGCGTAGCTCGCCTCGGAACGTGACAATGCTTCCTCGCGCTCCCACTCCAGCGTGACATCGCGGGCAATCCCAAGGACTCCAACAACGGTACCCCCATGGAAGATGGGTGAATGGGTGACCGATGCGATCCGGCGCACCGCAGCCCGCGTGAAGTAATGGCACTCGAACTTGCGCGCCTCTCCACGCATGACGGCAACAAAGTGCGCCGACACTTTCGCAACATCTCCGGAGTCCAGAAACGGGAGCATGCTCCGTCCGAGCAGCTCGGCGCGCGGAAAACCGGTAATCTCGCACGTGGCCTTGTTCACGGACGTGAAGTCGCCGTGTGGATCCAGAGTGTAGATCGCGTCGGAGGCGGTCTCGAAAAGATTCCGATAACGCGCTTCCGACTGCACGACTGCGTCGCGCGCTCGACGTTCATCGGTGATATCGCGCAATGATGCGACGACCCCAGTGATCTCTCCGTTCTCCTTGAGGGGTGCGGTGGTTACAGACACCATACGGCGCTCGCCATCCGGACGCGCAATCACGGTTTCGTACCGCTGCGCTTCGCCATTCAGTGCGCTGGCTTCCCGCCGTGCAACATCGTCGCGGAATTCCGGCGGCGTCAGCTGCGATACGGGCGTGCCAACCACTGATTCGCAATGCATACCGAACAACTCACCCGCCGCCGGATTGCAGAAAGCGATGCGCCTCTCCGGATCCGTAATAACGATTGCGTCACTAGCTGTCTCGATCACACGCTTGTGCCGCTCTGCGAGAGCAGCGGCGTCAGGCGGCGGCCGCTCGTGACCGGTTAGGAGATCGCTCATGTTCGACTAAAATCGCAGGAAGCGACGGGCAAGGACAGACGTGGGAGGCGGAGGCGATTAGCGGGAGGAGGGAGGCAAGAAACCGGGAATCGGGAGTCGGGATTCGAGACGTCCGGGCTGCGGTCTTTCGACTCGTCCGATTCCCGATTCCCGATTCCCGATTCCCGTTTCCCGCCTCCCGCTACAAACCACTTCGGAGAAAGTACGCGGGCAGCTCTCGGCTGCACCTCGATGGTGACCGGAGTACGGCCGCGCAGCTCCCCATCCGTTTGAACCGCCTGTGCTGGCGTGCAGTCGAAGGCAAACCGCGCTCCCCTCCGGTACTGAACGGCCGGGTGCGGACTGAAATCCTTGCGAAACAGCCGCCATGCCACAGTCAGCGCCTCCGCGATTCCATCAGGAGAGAAAATGCAAAGATCGAGAAGTCCGTCATCGGCGACGATATCGGGGCCGATGCGGATCAGGTCGTTCAGCACAGTGCCGAAATTGGCGACCATTACCGCTGACGCATCACGCTCGATTGTCTGGCCGTCGGCTTCGATGCGCACGTGAAATGTGCGCTGGCGCAAGGTCGCGCGCGTAGCGGCCACGATGTATGCAAGAACACCGTAGCGCCGCTTGAGCGCAGCAGTGGTTGCCTCCACCATCGCCGCGTCGATTCCTATGCCCGCTGTAAAGGCAAAATACTGTTCGCCGTTGAGGAGTCCAAGATCGATTCGCGCTTCCCTGCCCTTCAAAAGAGCCGGCACCGCGAGCTCGATGGAAAGCGGCACTCCCAGCGACCGGGCGACCAGATTACCCGTTCCGCCCGGGAGCAGGCCAACCAGAACATCCGTGTTGGCGAGCGCGCCAAGTACCTCTACCGCTGTTCCGTCCCCGCCAAGCGCAAAGACTGCCTGGTAACTGGAACCCCGCTCAGCCGCGACGCGTGCGCCGTGTCCAGCCTGCTCCGTCACAACGACATCGCACTGCACACCGGCGTCTCGAAAAGCTCCCATCGCCTTTGCGCGCAGCACTTCGCCGCGCCGGGATCCAGGATTGGCGATGAGTAGAACGGGGCCTAAAAGCTCCATTCTCTGAACAGATCGAAGCCGAATTGACGTGGGGTGTTGATCTCGACCTGTCCACGGTTGCAGACGAGCGCGCTCGCCGCCGGCTCCACACCGAGCTGGGCCGAAGCGGTACGTCCAATGCGTCGCTCGACTGACAGTCCGAGTGACTGTTCAAAGCGAACAGTGCTGCCCCCCTTACTCAAGCCGCAAAGGCCGGCGTTTGCAGTAATGAAGGTGCGGTCATTCAGCTGGGTGCCGATGCCGATTCGCGACGCCGACGCGATCGCCCGCCCGCTCTGGCCGATTCCCGCCGATGATTCCTGATATCCGCCTGCTTGAATCTGGAAAAGGTCGATGAAGCCGCCGAATTCTTCCGACAATTTCTCCTCCAGAAGAGCACCTGCGGTAGGGAGCAGCGCCGAAGCAAAGGGACGCAAATTACTGCTATTCTGATCTCCAAGTGCGAAAGTCGGAGCGCCAAAGACGAGGTAGCTGAGAATCTCCGTTGTAGAAATCGCGATGCGCTCGTCGCTGCTGAGCGACAGTCGAATGTTTTGCAGGGTGCCGCCGATGTTGGCCCGGATGCGCACATCCTCACGGTCGGGCTGCCTGACGGTGTATACCGCGGTAATGTCGAGTGCGGGATCGAATCCCGGCTCACCGTAAAAGATGATGCTTCCGCTCGTTACGTCGAAGCGCCGGTTTACGGGACCAAGATCGAGCCGATACTGCCCCCGGTTAGCCAGAAGAGTTCCGTCGAGAGCGAGCCTCTGGCCGGTTTTTTCGACACCTACCCTTCCCCCCAACTTGATGTTCGCGGCGGCCGATCGAAGCCAGACATCGTTACCCAAGGATATGCCTACGTTATCCACTTCGAGATTTTCTATCAGATTGTCAACCGCAGTCGGCAAAGCGAATAGACGGCGCTGGCTGATATCCGAGGTATCCACCACCTGGAGAAAATCGGGATCGTCCAGTGATACAAGCTGCTTCTGTGGCTCGTCCCGGATGTATAAAGTGCCTCGCGGAATTGTAAGGCCACCCGTCAGTCTTGCGCGCGAAAATGGACCGGTCACATCCAGCGAGCCGCTGATGGCGAGGTCCGCTACACGCCTGAGCTGAATAGCCTGGAAGTTGTCAGCCTCCAGGTGGAGATTGAATGCAATGCGCTCGTAGTCGAAAAGGCTTCCCGTTGGCAAGGCAATCCCCCCCCGCAGCGCAAACGTTCCATTTTCCTGACCGCTTACTGCGGAAAACCTCGTGAAGCGAACGCTGTCTCTGCCCAGTCCGATGTCAGCCTCGAACTGACGCAATCTGATCCCGAGCTTGGGTAGGCCCACATCGCCTTTCTGAATCGCCAGGCGGCCGGCGTATGTCGGCTTCTTCCATGTGCCCCGTATATCCACGTCCGTCGAAATGAGACCGGAGGCACGACGGATAAAGTCGGGGGAGACAGCTTCGAGCAACGCGAGATCCACGTTGTCCGCGAAAATTCGCGCGCTCAGCGAATCTTCCGGAAGGCGGTTTTCGACGGCGGAGAGCGACAGATTCACGGGCAGCGAGCCAGTGAGTCCGAGAATTGGTTGGGCATTCTGAAGGAGTTGCAGGCGCGTCTCCATGCGGCCACGAGCGTAGTCACCCGCCACAGTGATCTGTGGGAGCCGAATGGTACCAAACCGCACGCTATCAGCTTCAGCCCGAATCGAGATCAATGGCTCCGCGCGCGTTCCTGTGGTGCGAATGGCCATCGAGAGTACGCCAGCAAGCGGCCGGTCGAGCTGGGCGATGGCACTCGCGTCAGAAAGCGGAAACCGCTCAGCTGAAAAAGCAGCGTCAACCGGGCCAGTAAGTGGAAGTGAAGCGCTGACGCTCAGGGAGCCGCCAGCACCGTCGCGTAGCACGAGCGAATCGACGAAAATATTGGTTGAATCGAATGACGCGCGCACAGGTGTTGCCAGCACCCAGGATCGCTCGCCGATGCGCGTTCCGAGTGAGTCGATCGCAATTCGAATCGTACCGGAGTCGCGGTCAATTCCTATCGCTGTCCAGAAAGTCGGACCGGTCTCGCTCTGTGCCTGGGCGGAGACGCTGCCGGCTCCGGCGCTATCCATTGAGACGGCCGCGGAAGCACTGGCAAAGCTGACGCCCGAGACGACGAGCTGTTCGAACGTTATCCGCGCGTTACCGCTTGGCGTCAACGGCAACTTCTCAATTCCAAACTCACCTTTTAGACGCCGAGTCTGGTCGCCACCGGCAAATAAATCATCTCCTGTAACTGTGCCCGAGGCATCGAGCGTATCGATCG
>JACDCM010000343.1 GCA_013817545.1 Gemmatimonadaceae bacterium
TCCGCGGACCGCAGACCAGGAGCGAGGTTAGAACTCGCGCGGCGCGGTTGCTCCCGGGAGACAATCCCGACAGCATCGAGGCGGCGCTCGAAGCGCTCATCGGCCGCAGGCCTGCTCCCGCAGCGACCCCGCTGCCCCGTCGGCTCGGTCAGAAGGAGGTGAGATACGCGCAGACGCTCGGTGGCGAGGTCGTGGAAGTGATGGACGATGTGAGCGTCCAAATTCCTCCTGCGGCTATCGCCGACAGAATCGCGGAACTGGAGAAGGCCATGGACGAGCTGCGCAGCGAAGTCGCCGATCTACGGGCGCAGTTCGCGGTGTTCAAAAAGCAGTTCGAGTAGGATGGGATCAGGTCAGGTCTGATTGCCGCATCAGGTCATCGGCGTCGGGACGCTGACCTGGTCCGGTGGGAGGGGTTGTCCCAGGCGCCCTCTTCGCGCCCGCAGCATTCGCGGGCTGCTCTTCGGTGTCGCGTCGCACGATCGATATAGCAGGTCGCCGTGTCTGAAGTGATGGCCGCGACCGATAATCGCGTGCTGGATCCCCGCGCGCCGTGCCGGCGGATCAACCCGGCGATCGCAATGCGTTCGCAAGAATTACGGCTCCCCTGCTACGTGAAACCCATTAGTTCGGTCGTCCGTATGGGACTCCCATAGGAACGCTGGTGGCGGAGAGGTCTGGCCCGATTCAGGTCACCTCGCTCGGGATGATTCTCACACTCTCGCCGAACGGGCGACTGAAAACGGGGGCCTTCGAATGCGTTTTACTCAGGTCGTACTTCTCACCGCCAATGGCGCGTCCGCATGAAACAGAGCTTACGGAGCATCGTTCTTTTCAGCGCACTCGAGGGCGTTTGAATGACACACAGCGTCCGTGTGAACGTGGAGAAGTGGAAGCTGCGGAGGCGTGGATGACATACACCGTGGACGAGACCCAGCAGAAAGCTGCCAGAGTTGTGGGGGTTCTTTACCTGTTTGCCATGGCAACCGCGATGTTCGCCGAGGGATATGTTCGCAGCACCCTCATTGACTACAACGATGCCGCGGTTACCGCTCGAAATATCATCGCGCACAAACAACTCTTTCGCTGGGGCATCGCCGCGGAGCTCATCACCTATGCCGCCGATATCGCACTCATCACCGCGCTATATGTGATTCTCGCGCCAATCAATAGGCACCTCGCCTTGTTCGCGGCATTCCTCAGGGTCGTCGGGGAGACCGTTGGCGTCATGAATGCGGCGAACAGTGTTGACGTCCTGCGGGTCCTGAGTGACGCTGATTATCTGCGCGCGTTTGAAGCGGATCAACTCGCGGCGCTGGCGCGGCTATACCTCGGGGCGCACAACTCTGCGACGAGCGCGGTCTTCGTATTTCTTGGCCTGGGCTCGACGGTGTTCGGCTACCTGTGGTTCAAGTCGGCGTATGTCCCGCGCGCATGGGGCGTCCTGGGAGTCTTTGCATCGGCGCTGCTGGCGGCGGGTGCCTTAGCCTTCATCGTTTTTCCCAGTCTCGGGACGATGCTGTATCCGGGCTATATGGTGCCCATGTTCTTTTTTGAAGTCGGAATGGGCCTCTGGCTTCTAGTAAGGGGGTTACGGCCGTCGCCGTTCGCGGAGCCCGATCAGGAAAACTTTTCGAGGCAACTTTGACGTCGCGTCTCCAGGATAATCAATCGTGATCAGAATGACTGCCATGCTCAACCAGCTACTTCCCCAACGCGCGGATAATACGTATCCGGGTCACAAGCTCGCCCTCACACTTTTTGGCCTGCTCCTGTTGATGAAGACTGCCACCAGCCTGGGTTCCATCTTTAATGGTTACACCGCGGCGACCTCCGCCGACGGGATTCCCATCGACAGCTACACGCCGGCCGGCGCACGGACGGTGCTGTCCCTCTTCGCGCTCCTTGGGCTGTCCAACTTCATTATCTGTTGCATCGGAGTAGTGGTTCTGGTTCGATATCGCAGCCTGATTCCCTTCATGTTCGGACTGTTCCTGCTGCAGCAACTGAGCAGACAACTGATTTTCAAGTTTTTTCCAATCGACAGGACCGGAACACCGCCCGGCTCCACGATGAACCTCGTCATCCTCGCTGTGATGCTCGTTGGCTTCGCGTTCTCGCTGTGGCGCCGGGACAATCCCGAATCCGTTTTGAGCCATACAGCTTCAAGCTTGCATTAAGCTGTATGGGATGTATTTTTCGGTACTCCCTCCTCTCGAGTAACTCATGGCCAAGACCACCCGCGTCCTCAAGCGTAAGAACATGTTGATGGATCAGCGCAAACTGGACGCCGCCAAGGCTGCCCTCGGCGCCGACACTGAGACGGCGGCGGTGGACGCGGCCCTGGACCTTGTGGTGTTCCGCACGGAGGTTTTCCGAGCGCTGGATCAGCTCGTGGCGGTTGGCGGGCTGGCCACCATCGAGCCGATTCGCCGCGCTGTTTGATTTATACCCTCGACACGAATGTTTTTGTCGATGCCCTCCGTCAGCCACTCGAACTGGATCGGCTGAAAGCATTTCTCTGCTGGGCGCTTCCATCGACTGTGCTCTCGAGCATCGTGGCAGCCGAGCTGACAGCAGGAGCTCGTACCGAGAAGACGCGGCGCGTGCTCGATGACGTGTTTCTCAAAGCGTTCGAGCTGCGCGGTCGAGTTGTTGCCCCTTCGACCGCCGCGTGGCGCCGTACCGGCGCGATTCTCGCTCGGACCGGCACGACGGGACTTAGCGCGAGTCGGCAGAATGACGCGCTGTTGGCCGTTCAGGCACGGGAGCATGGTTGGGTGGTAGTCACGCGAGATCGAGACTTCCAGACTCTAATCCCGCTGGTGGGTGGACTGCGGGTAGCCTTGCCATTCCCGGAGCGCCCATGAATTCAGGCGCTGTATAACGCGCGCCGCATGCGACATTAGTCCACGTATAGAGCGGACGCCTGCTGTCGAACCAGACCGTTCTGTCACCGGCGCCCGGATCATCGAATCCACGCATGATTCCGAGAAAGAACTGCAAGCATGCAAGACCTCACAACCGGCCCCGTTACCCGCCATCTGCTGAAAACCACGAGCTTCATGCTCGTGACGATGGTCTTTCAGACGCTGTATTTCCTGATCGACCTGTACTGGGTCGGGCGTCTCGGAACGCAAGCCGTTGCCGCCGTCAGCATCGCCGGCAACCTGAGCTTCATCGTTCTCGCGTTGACCCAGATGCTCGGCGTCGGCACGACGACCGTCGTATCGCACGCGATGGGCCGGAAAGATCATACCCAGGCCAATCTCCTGTTCAATCAGTCCCAGGTCCTCGCCCTTGTGACGGGCGTCCTCTTTCTCATGCTCGGTCTCGCAGCGCGCCAGCCTTATTCCGTCGCAATGAGCGCCGATGCGAACACCGCCGCGCTCGCCGGCGACTATCTCCTCTGGTTCATCCCGGCGATGGCACTGCAGTTCGCGTTGGTTGCCATGAGCTCGGCGCTGCGCGCGGTGGGCAACTTCAAACCGGGAATGATCGTGTCAACCGCGACCGTGTTTATCAACATGATTTTGGCGCCGATTCTGATTTTCGGCTGGGGCACGGGGCGCGCATTCGGCGTCGCCGGTGCGGCCATGTCGTCGCTGATTGCAATCGCCATCGGCGTCGTTTGGCTGACGACCTACTTCTTCGCCAGGAATTCCTTCCTGCGATTCGCGGTCGCCGACTGGAAGCCGCGACTGGATCTGTGGAAGCAGATGCTCGCCATCGGCCTCCCCGCCGGCTTCGAGTTCGCAATCATGGCGGCGTACATGATAATCGTGTACTCTATAACCCGGCCGTTCGGCGCGGCGGCGCAGGCCGGATTCGGGATCGGGATGCGCGTTGTGCAGGCCGGCTTCATGCCGGTAATCGCGCTCGGCTTTTCCGTCGCACCTGTGGCGGGCCAGAACTTCGGCGCGAGGCAGGCGCAACGCGTGAAAGATACGTTCAGGGACGCCGCCTTCATGGCAGCGGGCGTGATGTTCCTGTTCGCAATAGCGTGCCACATCGCGCCTGCTGCACTCATTGGTATCTTCTCCAGCGACCATGGCGCTATCGCCGTCGGCGAAGAGTATCTGCGCATCGTGTCGTGGAACTACGTGGCGTCTGGCTTGATCTTCGTCGCCTCCAGCATGTTCCAGGCGATGGGCAACACGATCCCCTCGCTGGTGACGTCCGGCGTGCGTTTCGCGATTGTTGCGATTCCTTCTGTCCTTATGTCGAGAATGCAGGGGTTCCAGCTGCATTGGATCTGGTATCTCTCGGTGGGAGCGGTCCTGGTGCAATTGACGTTGAGTATGTTGCTGCTTCGCAGGGAATTCAGTCGAAGATTGCGATTCGAAACCGTAATCGTGTAATAGCAGCGCAGTGACGACGCTGAGCGTTGTCGGCGAAGGCCCGAGGGCCAGACCAGTCCTACTTTCTAACCAATTGGAATGTTCACCTTACTGGTTATTCAAGTATGGCCGCGCATCTACGGGATGATCGGCTGTATCGCCAGGCTCCGGTGCTGCCCATGCGCCTGACGACCCTCCAGCGACTCATCCTTCTAGCGGCGCTCTCGGCGTGCGGCGACGCCGCGACTGCACCGGACACCGGCAGGCTCTCCGTGACGATCAGCGGATTGCCGACGGGGA
>JACDCM010000059.1 GCA_013817545.1 Gemmatimonadaceae bacterium
AGCGTATTCCGAAAGCGGACAGCGGCGACGATTCCGGCCAGACTGAATGCCAGAGCCAGGCTGTTCTTTACCAGGACGACGACTCCAGCGACTACGAGTGGAAGCAGCACCAGTGTCTGAACGACCGATTGCCGGTACCCACGCTTCCGCCGGGTTAACGTGTACAGCCACGCGACGGGGAGGGCGAGCAGCACGGCCGACACCATGGCAATCGCGGCAGGAACGCCAAGATGCGCCTGGCCGTCGCCCACGTTGCCACGCCTGAGCAGATCCGCGGCGCTCGCATCTACGCCGAAGAGCGTGGTCGATGAGTTAACGAAAAAAGAGGGGACGCGATCGCGTCCAAACCGCCAGAGGAGCGCCACGACGGCGCCAAGCAGCACGTAATAGGCGATGACGCGCACGACGAGGTCGCTGCGCAATCGCGTGGCCCAATCTTTATCCGTTCGGGCGTTCAATCATTGACCTCGGCAAGAGCCCCCAGCGTTCGCGGGTTCGATTCGCGGAATCGATTATACGCAATCCCGCCGGAGTGGAAAGAGGCGGAAGTGCGCTGCGCCGCACTCCTGTAATCAGCAACTCTCTCACATCGCCGGCCCCAGCAACACCGCGTTCAGCACCATCCTGTCCAGCGCGCGCCACCAACCGCGGAACATCGGCTCGTTCGCGAACAACACGACGTGCCCGTCGCCAACCGGCTCCTCCACCACAAGCGCAGTCCCCTTGAGCAATCGCTCGGTGTTGTCTGGCCACGTAAATCCCGCGCGGTGAAGCAGTCCCGTGGATGGGAAGACGGCCACATTCGCGCCCTCTTTCGACAACTTGAAGAAAGTACTGCCGTCCAGCATTACCGTCAGGCGAGGGCGCTCGTAGCCGTGAGTCATCCAGTGGGTCCGATCGAGGACGACGTCGAAGTGGCTTCCCGGCAGCGACGCCGGACGTGAGTTGCTCGCGGAAGGGCTGGTGACAGCCAATTGATCATCAAAAGTGCGGTCGGGCGCTCGCTCGCGGCGGCGTGCGGCGGCGGCGCCAGTGTCAGCCTTCGCCAAACCACCAACTCCCGTCGTGTCGCGAATGGTGTCCGCGCCCACCTGCCTGGCACTCGTCAGGTTGACGCTTTCGCGCGTTGCCCACGCGGACGCGCCGCCCATCGTGATCAGCGTGCCTCCGCTCCTGACCCATGAGCGTATGCGGTCCGCGCCGTCCTTGCCAAGCCTTGCGTCAATTGCGCCGGCAGAGGCGTCGGGCACCACGATCACATTGAACATGCTGAGATCGCCACCAGACAGAAAACCGAGCGAGACAGGCGTGAACTTCACGCCGTAACGCCGCTCGAGCGCCCACCAGATTGCCCCGTATGCTGTCTGGCTTACACCGTCATCACCGACAAGAGCGATGCGCGGTGCAGTAAGGCTGACCACAGCCTCCGACCCGATTCCAAACTGCGACGCGTCCGTAAAGGCGGTGTTCGCTCCACGGACCTCCACACCGCTCTCTCTGGCAAGACGATCGAGCTGCTCGTGCAGCGTTGTGTCATTGCGCGTGACGTGCACGATGTACGTTCCGCGCGGCCAACGTCTGCCGCCCCCCTCCAATGGCTGTGTGGACACGGCTACTCTGAATCCCTGCGCAAGTAGATGATACGCGAGGCGCGAAGCTCCGTTGCGGTCCGGAGCGAATAGATAAGCCGACCGCGCAGGTCTGCCCTCCACAATTCCACCCGGGATGTCGACTGCCAGCAACTCCCCACCCACGCGACGCGCCTGCATCTGGGCCTGCGGAAGCGCCGGCTCCTCGGCCGGAAGCGTTAGCAGGTCGCCAGTGACTGGCGATGCGTCTTCGGTCCAGTAGGCATCGACCCCGAAGGTGACCGGAAGCGACCACGCCGTAACATCATAAAACTCGTATCCTTCTCTGCTGACGTTCGAGCCTCGGCGGAGGTTGCGTTGGAATTTCTCGAGTTGCGAGCGGGAGAAGAGGGAGTCCAACGAGGGGCTGGGTTCCAGGAACGATTTGGCCAGCTTTCCCTGCGGCTGCGCCATGTCAACGACGTACGCGCCAGCTTCGAAGCGCCGCGAATGCGCGGCATCGTCCGAGTACGCATGAGCGCGAGTCGACGAGAGCGCAGCGGTGGCGCGGCGCACCTCGATGCCGGCACGGAGAAGAGTGGATACCAGTTCGGCCGCTCTTCCTGGATCGTCACCCGGGAGAAGCACAACCCGCTTCATCCGGCCCGTGCGTCCCTCGTTGACCGCCCTCTGGCGGAAGGCCAGGTAATCACTAACGCGTTCCTGTCGATTCGCTCCCGCGGTCTCGACCGTGGCGATCGCTGTCACATAGTGCTTCGCGATGCCGTCGCGCAAGGAAAGCAGAGACCCATCTTCCCGCCGCCAGAGAGTGCCCTTCCACCCGCCACCATCGGCCTCGTATGTCATGCCAATGGCGCCCGTGAGGGATGGCCAGCTGTCCCAGTAGAATGGCCCGTAGAAGTCGAAAATGTCACGTGAGTAGTACAACCACCCGTATTTGTCGAACGCTGCCGCATTGCCCTTTCCAAACATCTCCATCCCCTTGATAAAGTCGGCGCCAAGATTCGCGTTCAGCGGGGCCGCCGTGGGGGGGAAAAAGTAGTTCGTCGTCTGCCCGTGCTGGTCGATCGCGACCATCGGGTGCCAACGCAGCATGCCACGCACGAGCGCCTGCGGTTCGCGCTGAGTCGTCGTCATGACATCCCGATTCATGTCGAAACGGTAGTGATTGTAGCGCCCCTGAATGGCCCACGGCTCGCGATGCTCCGCCGCCGCTGGGTTGGGATCGCCGACGCCGATGGAGTTGTACCAGACGGTGAATCGCTCGTGGCCGTCCGGATTGCTGCTCGGATTGAGTACGACGATAACGTTCTTGAGGGCATTCATCGTCGCGGGCTCCTCGCTGGCCGCGAGCTGGAAGAGGGTCTGCATCGCGGTCTCGAAACCGGGCGACTCATTTCCGTGGACGCTCTCATTGATCCATACCACCGCGGGAGTACGAGCAGCGATCGCATTGAGCTCGGCCTGGGACTGACCACGCGGATCACCGATCTTGTCCAGATCGGCGCGTATGGCATCGAGCCGTGCGATGTTCTCGGGCGCTGAGATGATGTACAGCCGCATGGTGCGCCGCTCATACGAGGAGCCGATCTCCTCGATCCGCACGCGATCCTTGGCTGCCTCCGCAATCGCGAGGAGCGTCTTTTCCTGCAAAGCGAACTGCGTGTTCATCAGCCCGACGTCGTAGCCGAGTACGCTCTCGGGGCGAGGAACGTTCGCACGGTACGGACCCCGGTCATAAAAGCTGAACGCGCGATCGTCGCGGAGCGAGTCGGGGCGGCTGGATGCTTGCGCGCCAACCGCCAGGGGGAGGACGATCAGTGCTAGTACCTGGAGGAGGCGCATGTTCTGGGGGGTTGGGTTTGTGTTTTTATCGCAGTGAGTGGGGTGTTCGGCACCGGGCACCGAACACCGGGCACCGAGCACCGGGCACCGAACACCGGGCACCGAGCACCGGGCACCGCACCCGCTGCGATCGAAAAAGGTTATGACTTTAAAACTCAATCTGCGTACCCAGCTCAACCACCCTGTTCGGCGGTATCCCGTAGAATTCGGTCGCCGAGCGCGAGTTGCGCGACAAAAAGATGAAGAGCTTCTTCCGCCAACTCATCATGCCCGATTTGCCTCGCGGAATAAGTCGCTCGCGCCCGAGATAGTAGGACGTCTGGTTTGGCTTGGCGTGAATGCCAGCTGCCTCGCAGCATTCCATGATCTCGGGTACATCCGGTGTTTCCATGAATCCGTAACGCGCGATCACGCGGTAGAAGTTCTCGCCAAGCGGTTCCACTTTCACGCGGTCTGACTCGTCGACTTCAGGTACCTGCGCCGAGAGAACGGAGAGCAGAATCACCTGCTGGTGGAGCATCTTGTTGTGCTTGAGGTGGTGCAGCAAGACCACCGGCGTACCTTGCGGATCCGAGGTCATGAATACGGAGGTACCTGGTACGCGCGGTGGCTTGCTCCGCTCCATGTCGTCCATGAACAAGTCCAGCGGGAGGCTCGCCTCACGGAGAATGTCCCGGAGCGTGTCGCGTCCCTTCTTCCACGTCGTCATCATGATGTAGACAACGATCGCGACGACGATCGGGAACCAGCCGCCACGCACGATCTTGACGAGGTTCGCGACGAGGAAGCCCACGTCGATGATCAGAAAGAAAGTGGCGAACAGAGTGGCTTGCCAGAGAGGCCATCCGAAGCGCTCGCGCGCTATGAAGAAAAAGAGAATCGTCGTGATCACCATCGTTCCGGTAACCGCAATTCCGTAAGTTGCCGCGATCTTCGTGGAAGACCCGAAATAGAAAGTCAGGGCTATGCAGGTCAGCATTAGCGCTGTGTTGACCTCCTTGATGTAGATCTGTCCAGCCTCGTGTTTGGATGTGTGCGTGATGGTCACGCGCGGCGTGTAGCCGAGCTGAAGCGCTTGTTGCGTTACGGAGTAGGCCCCAGAGATGAGCGCCTGCGAAGCGATGCAGGCGGCCGCGGTAGCCAGTGCGACCATCGGATACAACAGCGCTGGAGGGACAAGCCGGTAGAACGGATTCTCAGCGGCGCCGGGATCGCGCAGAAGTAGCCCTCCCTGGCCAAAGTAGTTGAGAAGCAGCGCCGGAAAGACGACAAATAACCAGGCGAGCCGGATCGGCTTCCGACCGAAGTGCCCCATGTCGGCGTACAGCGCTTCCGCCCCTGTGACCGTAAGAACCACCGAGCCGAGAATGAAGAATCCCGGCGCGCCGTTGTGAGCGAAGAACTTCACGGCATACCACGGATTTACCGCCTTGAGGATCTGAGGCTCGCGCGCGATCTCCATCACCCCGAAGATGGAGATGCTCGCGAACCAGGCCAGGGTGATCGGCCCGAATACCTTCCCGACGCGGTCGGTTCCAAAGCGCTGGAATGAAAACAGTAGGAAAATAATGACCGCTGTAAGCGGCGCCACGAAGCGCTGGAAGGCAGGCGAGACCACCGTCAGTCCCTCCATCGCGCTGAGTACGGAGATCACCGGCGTTATTACGCCGTCTCCGTACAGCAGCGCGGCTCCGATGATTCCCAGCGCTACGAACACCCCGTAGCGCGCCTTGCGCCTCGCGGGCGGATACTGTTGCTGAATGAGCGCCAGGAGCGCGAGTATACCCCCTTCTCCACGGTTGTCGGCCCGCAGGATGAAGATGATGTACTTGACACTGACGGTGAGCGTCAGCGTCCAGACGATTAGCGACAAGACGCCGTAAACGTTCTCCGGGCTCGTCGGGACACCGAAGTGTGGGCTAAAACACTCCTTGATAGCGTACAACACACTCGTGCCAATGTCGCCGTAGACAATGCCGAGGGCGGTGAGGCTCAGGATGGCCAGCTTACGGCCGGTTGGGTTCTGTTCCGGGTGTTGGCGGGTAAGGTGGGTAGTGGGAGTGGGGCGGCTGGATCCGCCGGAGGACGGCGTCTGGTTGGAGGAAGCTGTCGGTGACTCTTCTGTCATTATATGCGATCGGTAATCGAAGTCGCTCAAAAAATAGGTCGCGGGGAGAAGTCACCGCGACCGAAGAGAATGTACAGCCCGCATGGCGTGAGTCCAGCACGCATTTAGCCTGGATTCAGTGCAATCCCATCCCTGCGATCAGTTTCGGAAAACGCGGATCCGAGCGGAGTGAGTCGAATCGGGCCTCGTGCCCAATGTACATGTTGTCCTCGGAAGCCGCCCACCCGCCGAAGGAGGGCTAGATGCGAATGCGATTAATTTTTGTGCGGCCGTTCATTTCGCACCCTTCAGCTCCCCAACTCGCCTCTTTCTCCTGCCTTCGCTACTTCTTCATCAGCTCCTCGATATCCTTCGCCGCACGGTCCAGAACCTCCCTGAGCCCTCGCAGCTTCTCAGTATCCCTCGGGTTCCGCGAAGCGTTGGAGTAAGTCGCCACCGCTACCTTCTTGAACGCCATGTGCACTTCCTTCATGGCGTCGCCGAGGAAGCTCGAACCAAACTCGGCGATGCGATCGAAGATGTCGTCAACAGTGCCCTTGTTTTCGCCGAGAAAAGCTTTCCCCTCGGCGGTGATCTCGTAGATCTTCTTGCCACTCTCTTCGGTGCGCGCAGTTGCATAGCCGAGGTCTTCCAGCATGGTCAAGGTTGGGTAAACGGTGCCAGGGCTAGGTGAATAGGCCCCCGCGCAGCGGTCCTCCAGCTCCTTGATTATTTCGTAGCCATGTCGCGGCTTTTCGTCGAGCATCTGCAGGATCACGTACTTGAGGTCGCCCTGCTCAAAGACGCGTCCACCTCGAAAAGGCCCGCCTCGCCGGGTTCCCTGGGTCCCCCAGAAGCCCATTATAAGGTTGGGATCGAACCCCCAACCCCCGCGACCTGCAGCGTGCTGACCGCCACCGCAACTACCATAAGTTCTAAACATTGAACCGCCTCCAGCGATAGGTCAAAGATATATCGTCAACCTAGATATAACGAAGTTATATCGGAACGGAAGGCTTGGACACCGAACCGGATTTTCGAGCTACTACAGAAATGCCGAGTCCCGCTTGAGCGGCACCACCGGTCGGAATTTCCCTCGTTCTCCCGCAGCCAATGGCTCATGAAAGGTTGGCTCAACCGTCGTCCCCGCACCTAGAACAATCTCCATGCTCAGCGCGATTTCTGACGCCAATGATTCAAAAGTGGCCAAATCGGACGTCATTAGCCGCAGCTCAAATCGGCCAAGCTCGTGCTGGATCAGCTGGTAGCTAAGAATTGCCGGATTGCGTTTGATAACCATCCAGACCGCAGCCTGATGAATAAAACGCCCGTCCGGAACGAAAACCGTGTCGGCAATACGGCCATCCAGCGAGGCCAGAATTGGAAGCTGGCGCCCGCACGCGCAATCCGAGGAAGTGATTGCAGCCATATCCCCCAGACGATAGTTCAAGAGCACGGTGCCACGATTCACAAGATTCGAGATCAACATCTCCCCGCTCTGACCCTCCGGCAGCTCCCGATCTCCCTCGCCGACGATGCGTACGGAGCACAGATCCTCATGCAGGTGAAACGCTGCGCGCTCTTCGCAGAGAAATCCGATTTTTAGAGATTCCACTGCGCCATAATCGGATAGCACCGGCGTTCCGAAGCGGTCTTCTATGAAGCGCCGCCCTTCCAGCGTCATGGCTTCGGAGCCATAAACGATCAGCTGCGCCCTGTGTACACGGAGCTTTCGCTCAGCGATAACTCTGAACAGAAGCTCCAGGTATGCCCCGAAACCGAAGATCACGTTCGGCTGATAGGCATTCAACGCACCGACTACTTCATCGACTGAGTCCATGATCGAAATGAATTGTCGATCGTACCGGACCGGCAGCATGGCCCACTTTCGTTGGAATGCCCAGACATTTCCTGTTAGGCCAGTGGGGAAGCCGATCCACGCCTCGCGATTTCCAACCGCTCGGCCCAGGAATTTCGACATTGCCGCGCGCATTCGTCCGCCGTACGCAATATTTGCGAGCAGGGAGCGCGGATCGTGGTAAATCTGTGTAGGCGTACCCGAGGTTCCGGTGGTCATGAATGGCTCAGCGCGGTTTCCGAGCGGCGATGTAGAGCGAAACTGATCTGGGTACATGCGCACCATCTCTTTCTCAACAACCGGCATGCGTGCCAAATCCGCAACAGTGCGTATCTGACGCGGATCGACACCCTCTTCGCTGAACCATTTTCGGTAGAACGGCACGGTCTCCGCCGCATACATAACCGTCGAGCGCAGGCGCTCATCTCTAATTGAGCGAAGCTTTTCCTCCGACATGTAGGGCAGGCGCCGTTGCGCGGGGATCGCCGCGTACATCTCGGCATTCCACCTCAGCTTCAACCATAGCGTTTCCAGGCCGCCGTCATCCAACGTTTCGTCCGGTACTAGCGCCGAGTTGCGCGAACGGCGACAAAGTGTCCGGTCAGAAAACGTGTTGGCAAGTTCCCGAGCATCTCGAAAGCGCCTAGTATGCGCACAAAACGTTGTTGGCTTACCTGAGAAGCTCGGTCGCGAAGCAATGCCGATAAAGCGACCGCGAGAACGCGAGGGCTGTGCTCGAAGGCGCTGACTTCCTGGACATCGAAGCTGATTTCAGTGAGTACGCGACGGAGACGCTTGCCACCCATTGTCGCGCCCACGTAGTAAGGAACGATGCCCCGCCTTTGAAGAAGGGCACGCGGAAGCCAGTTTCGTAGCGCAATCAGCGGGTTGTCGGGGTTGTCCAGAGTCAGAATGAGCGTGCCGCCACGCACGAGCACGCGGTGCAGCTCGCGAAGAGATGTTTCGAGTTCCGCGTGTGTAACAAAATGATCCAGGGTCGAGCCCGAAAGAATTACGTCGAACGAGTTTTCCGCATACGGGAGCGCGCGAACGTCTGCCGTGACCGTCGTGAGATGCGGATTGCGAGCCTTTGCTTCCCGAACGACTTTCTCGGCGATATCAATGCCATTCACCGACTCGACTCTTGCGGCCAGCGGCGACCCAAGTCCCACCGCTACTGCCTCATTGAAGAGGTCGGTCTTGAGCAGACGGGAAATGCGCCCCGGGGGCAGCCACCGTGTCAGCAAATCCTCGGAAAGGGCGTCGCAATGAGCCCGCCAGGCTGCATGCCGGTCTTCAATCTGCCACGCTGCGACGACCGAATTCCAGTAAGCTCCTTCAGGCGATCGTTTCCCGCCATCGCTGGGGTCTGGCTCAAGACCGGAAGATTCGCGATTGGATCTTTCCCCCCGCTTTAAATCGTCACGCCCCTCGCCCCTCATTGTGCCCCACTCTGTAGTGCAATCACCATCCGAAATTTGCCGCCTGGTCCCAACGGCAAGTCATCGTGAAAAGTCGCATCAACATGCGATTCGGCTCCGAATACCCCCTCCAGATCGCCGGTGACTTCCGGCGCTACCCTTGCAAACGCCTCCAGGTCGGACGTCACTAAACGCAGCTCGAACCTGAGCGCGGCGTGCTGCACCAGCTGGTATCGTATGACCGCTGGCCGGCGGCGCACGATCATCCACACTGCACGTGGGTGCAGAAATCGGCCGTCAGGCAACAGAATCGTGTCCTCGACTCGGCCCTCAAGGTCGGTAAGCATGGGCATTGTCCGACCACACGAACACGCCGTCGCGGCCACGGCAGCCACGTCTCCGAGGCAATAGTTCAAAAGCACGGTACCGCGGTTGACGAGGTTGGATATCACAACCTCTCCACGCTCCCCCGTATCCGCACGCTGTCCATCAACGCGGGCAATCCAGATGGGACACAGGTCTTCGTGCACGTGAAGTCCGTTATTCGCCTCACAGGAGAAAGCCAGTTTAAAGACCTCAACGGCCGCGTAGTCGGAGTATACCGGAATGCCCAGGTCCTGCTGTATCAACCGCCGGCCCTCTTCGGTCATGACCTCTGCACCGTAGACGATCACTTTTGGAGAACGCAATAGCAGCCCTCGCGAGTGCACCGCCCGCGCGAAGTGTTCCAGATATGCACCATATCCGTAAACGACATCAGGGCGAAAATTATTGATGGCGTCGAGGACAGACTGGATAGGGTCGAGCAGTGAAACGAAGCATCTCTCGGGCCGCATTGGCGCGATGGCCCACTCGTCATGAGCTCGCCAGACGTTTTGCAGCGTGCTTCCAGGATAGCCGATATAAAGCTGACGGTTCGCGGTACCGTTGACGCCGTGTCGCTCCAGCAGCGGTACTACCCGTCTACCGAACGCCATGTTAGCAAGCAGAGAAGCCGGATCATGGTAAACGTTGAGTGGCGCTCCGGAAGATCCGCTGGTGAGAAAGGGAATGGCGTGCCGCGCGACCGGAGCTTCGGAGCGAAAGCTGTCCGGATTAGCGCGCACATCAGTTTTCCGCAGCAGAGGAAGGCGCCGAAGGTCGTCGAACGTGCGGATGCCAGCGGGATCAATCCCTTCGCGGCGGAACAAAGTCCGATAGTGCGGAACGTATCGCGCGGCATGCCGCACCATTCGCCGAACTCCTGCATCGCGTCGCTCGCGTAGAGCATCAGAATTCATGTACGGCACGCCGCGCTGCCCAATGGCGGTCAAATACATGGTGGCATTGCCGTGCAGCCGCTCGAGCCACTTTGCGGTCCTCACGGATTCAGCCGCAATGCGGGAAGCGTCTTTTCCCCGTGCGAGGAAACCAGCCTCCAGCGCCCCCACGGTACCGCGCGCAGGAATGTGTATCTGCCGATCACTCTCCAACCGAGCTTCAGGACGACTTGTCGGCCCGAGCGGTTCTCCACGGCGAGTAATCCAACGCTGCGCCGCATTCCCTCGCGCGAGCTGGTCCACATGATGTGGCGGTATACGTCGGCTGCCAACGTTTGTCCGCGGTGGCCAGGCGCCGTGTATGCGTCAAACATGTAGACGTCGGTAGGCTCGAGAATGAGAAAAGCATCGAGGTAGTCGATGTGTACGGTTCCGGTAGCCGCCCAGCACACACATACAATTGCGCCGTCGATCCAAAGGGCATAACAGCGCTGCCCCCGCTCCAGCCGGTCCAGCACGGCCTCGCGAGACGCCTTGGGTCGTAATGCCAGATAGGCGGACAGATGCGCCTTCTCGACCTGCGTGATTACTTGCCTGCCTGGCTCTCGCAGCGGGGAATCGAGCTCGGCGGATACTATATGCACTCGCCGAAGAACCGTCGTTGCAAGGCGCTGCGCAAACGAAAGCGTGGACTCCCGCATCACCCGATCAGGGCGATCGCGCGGATGAACGGATCCGATTGCGCATTCCAGCTTATTGAATCGACAGTGAGATCAGTCGTTCTAGAATCTCGAAGCTGTAAGTACGACGTCCGCCCCAGCCCACGCCTTACGCAAGTCCCGCTCAACGCGCTCCGCGTCGACGTTGGCGCCACGGGCACGCAGACTTGCAGCAAGGCCGTGGAGCGACCACCCGTTGCCGGGAAAACGCTTCAGGTCCTCACGATACAACTTTTCGGCTTCGGCTGCCTTGCCAGCCTCCAGCAAACTTTTGCCAAGTGAATGTCTGATAGGATAGTGCCAGAGCGGCGGCTCGATATACGGCAGGCCGTCCTCTAGCTTCATTGCCACCCGGTAATGCATTGCGGCGTCGTCGAGCTTACCCTGGCGCGCCGCGATCTCGGCTATCAACGCGTGCATGGCGATGCCGAGTACAGTTTTGTTGTCGCTAGCCGCCGTCGTCGACTTCCAAACGGCGGTGAGGGTGTCGAGCGCCTTTTGGGCGTCCGGCCATTGCTGCTTCGCCGCGAATGCTGACCCACGTGCGTACTGAACCATCCCGGTGGCATACCGCAGGTCCGCGGGAGGAACCGGCGCCCCAAGGACGTCGTCCCATTTACCGAAAGTGGCTAGTGTGAGGTGCAGGAAGGGCACAAGCGGCTCCACTGGCGGAACCTGCCGGGCTACCTCGGGCGGCACTTTCTGAACAAGGGAGCGGGCGGCGTCGATGGCTTGCTTGCTCTTCCCAACCATCGTCGCCGCGAAGCTGAGGAAGTGGTAGTTGTGAGGATAGTACGCGATGGGATACACGCCCGACGGGCTTTCAGATGCGATGTAGGATTCGTCCGTGTGTACAGCGTGCACATTGCTCGCAATCGCATCCTCGTAACGTCCGATGCGGATATAAATATGTCCTGGCATGTGAACCATATGCCCTACACCTGGCATCAGTCCCGCCAGACGCTCCGCACATGATACCGCACGTTCTGGAGCAACCGCCTCGACCGCGTGGATGAAGTAGTGGCAAGCTCCGGGATGATCCGGGTTCTTTTTGAGAACGCGTTCGAGCTGCACCAGCAGCGTTCGGGTTCCAGGATACGGTTCACCGTTTTTCTTCCAGTAATTCCAGGGGCGAAGATCCATCAGCGATTCCGCGTAGAGCGTCGCAGCGTCGAGATCGTCTGGATAGCGCCTGACGACTTCGGCCATCGCTCGCGAATAGGCGGAATCTAGTCTACCGCGATCGGCAGGAGGTGCCGCCGAGTATCGGCGCGCGAGAGCGCGGATGTACGCCTGTTCGCGTGCGGTCGCTCGCGAGGCTAGAGCCGCCGCCTTCTTGACGGCTGCGTACGCGGCAAAGCTACTGGCTGAGTCCATGCCCGCGTTGACGTGGGGGCCGAATGCCAACGCGGTTCCCCAGTAACACATGGCGCAAGCGGGATCCAGGCGAGCGGCCTCGTTGAACGCGCGAATTGCTTCGCCGTGATTGAAGCCGTACGTAAGCCGCAATCCCTGATCGAAAAACTGCTGCGCTCGCGGGATCTTGGTGCTGATCGCGAAGTGATGAGTTCCGAGATTGTCGTACAGCGGAACCGTGTCGGTGCGCGCTGCCGTCGCGGGGAGCGTAGTGAGAAGCAGCGTCCAGAAGTGTGATGTCAGCATGGACGTAACCTGGTGATGTTATGGTAATGCAGCTCCGGCATGGCGAACGCCGGAACTACACAATACGCAAACAGCCTCAGCCAAGGGAGATAGAAACTGTTGTTCGCTGAAAGCAGTGGTCCGGGAAAAAAGCGAAGACTGCAGCCCGGTCGAGGACGCGGCTAATCTCCATTGGTAGTGAGTCGAGATTTATCCGGATTGGACTTATCGCACATCCATCGGGCAGAGGGATCCGATTGCCGGCTCAAGTGTGACTTATCGCGAGCCGCGAAGATATCGGTCCAGGAACGCCACAGTTTCCCGCCAGCTTTCACGCGCCTGCGGAGTGTCAACTCGGCTAAAGGAGTGACCGCCCGGTGGGTTGTGCCACTCTCTATAGGTGTATAAGCCACGCTTATCCATTCCAGCCGCCACCATCGAGTCGCGCAAGGCGTGATTTTCGACGATGAAGACGTCGTCGTCGTTGTCTGCGGCGTGTACGAGAAGGGGAACAGTCAGCTTGCGCGCGTGAGCGATCGGAGATCGCTCTACATAGGCTTGCGGATTCTGCTCCAAACGTCCGCCAAATCCCTTCTGGTCAGCAAAGATTTTGTGATACGCTTCCGAATGAGTTCTTATACGTGTCGGCAGGTCCGCGACAGGAACGTGCGCCACCGCAACCTTGAAGAGCTCCGGTCGTCTCAGCACGGCGTGGATACTGATGAACCCACCATGACTCCAGCCCATGATTCCCACCCTGCTCAGGTCGGCGTTGGGCACCAGCGCTGCGAGATAGTCGCGCGCCGCAATGCAGTCCTCTACCTCCTTGCCGCCGTAGTCGATCGCGTCATAGTGCGCACGTCCGTAGCCGGTGCTTCCACGATACTCCGGCGCAACCACCAGATATCCGCGAGCGACCAATGACCGAACCTCAGTCGCATAACTCGCAGTAAAGTCGCCGTGAACTCCGCCGTGTACCATGATGATTGCGGGCCGCTTCACTGTCGTGTCTCTCGGCGCAAAGAAGTAACCCGGTATGATCATACCGTCTGCGCCCGCGTACCGGATCTTTCGGACGATCATTTCGGGGCCGAGCTGTGTGAAGAGCGAGAGATCGCTGAACTGCTTCCAGAGACGCTGCTGCTCGAACATGTCGAGCGGCTCCGCGTACGTTTCTCTCCTGGCTCCGCGCTGCGCCGTATCGCGCGGTGTCGCCTCCCGCGTCCGCTGCGCATGCATGGTGACGGCCAGCGAGCACATGGTCAGGACATGAGTCAGGCACAACAAGCTCCGTCGGAGTTGAACTGATATGCGCATGGGGTTTCCTGAAAGGCTGCGGTTGGTTTTGGGGGCAGGATTCACGATATGAAGTTGAGCGAGCCGTGCGCAAGGGGCGCAGATTTATCTTCGAAACACGCGCGGAAATTCCTGAAATCTCGCAACCTTCGAAGAGCGCGCCACTTAGGAAAATGGCACGAAAAGTTCGCAAGCCGGCGGGCTCTATCATCGATATAAAGGCACACCACTTGCTATCTACATGGTGCGAGTGGACCGGCTTCTCGGTTCGCCTCATGTAACCGACTCACGATGGAGGCAGTACCATGGATAAGAACAAGGATCTCGGTACCCGTGGCGCCGATAATCAGGTTAAGGGCGGAGCGAAGGAATTGGAGGGCAAGGCTCGCGGCGCCATTGGCGACGCTACAGATAATGAGAGCGAGCAGTTCAAGGGAAAGGCCCAGGAGCTAAAGGGAAAGGCTCAGAAGAAGTTCGGTGAAGCCGAGAGAAAGATCGACGACGATATCTAGCCCGATTTACGGCGGATAGAGTTCGATCCGAGCGGGCCTCGTTCAACGGGGCCCGCTTCTTTTACCCATCCAGGAGGCCCGCTTCTTTACCCATCCAGTTAAAGATGCCGATGTATCTGGATCAATCTGGTCACTCATAATGCTCTTGAGAGTACACACACATCGGAATCACTGGTATCAAGTAACAGCCAGGCGGATCGCGCAAGTGAAAATGATCGGGAATTGACGCAACAGGGCGACGAACCGCCGTTGCGAAGCCGCAACCGCGCTCGTTTTGGAGTGGAAGAATGTGACTTCGGCGTTCACTCGAAATCGCGGTTTCTGAACGCTCCGGTACGCCTCCCGCATCGCCGATGTCGCAGGGCAAGCACAAGTAATAACGGCGGTTACAGCCGCCCACTTGGCAGGCCCTCGCAGGCGCCGGTGCGACCGCGGCCGCACTATGCAACCGGGCGTGGCCTTGCGC
>JACDCM010000060.1 GCA_013817545.1 Gemmatimonadaceae bacterium
GCGTCACCATGAGCGTATCGTAGCGTCCGTCCGAATTAGGCAGTGTGCGAAACGGGCTATTGTACACGCGTTGCACCGCCGCTGGCCTGCTTCGCGGTATTCTGACCACACGGTTGAGATTGTACGGCGAGTCGATCAGCAGGTGGCTACCGTCAGGGCCGTTAAGATCCATGACGAACTCCATTCCGACAGGCGACAGGGTGCGTGTGTAGGGCAGACGAGTATCGCCGAGGTCACGCCGATAGGTGTCGATGCCGATCAGGTAGTGCGCCTGCTTCCAATCGATTGCTCCCACATCGAGACGCAGATAGACGTAGGCTGGATCGGACTTTATCCGGAGGGAGCGCAGCCGAAGCGGGGGTGCCAGTGCATCTCCGAGCGCATCCGCGCCATACCAGTTCGCCACGTGCGACCAGTCTTCGCCCTTTCCATCAATCACGATCGCTGAGTCCCTGGCACCGGCGCGCATGGCTATGACACCGTAGTTCTGCTCGGCGTCGAGCGCACTTAGCCAGAGCCGGTTGCGCTCCGCCGGCCGCTCGAAGTCGGCGACGATCCAGTTTTTCTTGAACCACTCGTCAATAATGGCGAACAAACCGGCACCCGCAGCTCCGGCTGCGTGGATCTCCCGCGTAAGTCTCGCATTAATGGATGCCTGCTCCGTCTCCGAATGTCCTCCATGGTGCCAACCGTCACTCTGAAAGTGCGCAATGCCGCGCGAGGAAGGCACGCCGTATTCGGAGATGATCACTGGCATTTCGCCGTGATGCTCAACCAGTTCGCGCAGATAGCCGAAGTAGCGACTCGGTCCTTCGTGTGACCGAGCGCTGGCGTAGCGCGGATTGAGGTTCATGAAGTCCGGGTAATACGGATACGCGTGGTACGAAGCGAATAGTCCTGCAGGAAACTCTGCCGACGCCTGCATCTTCATCGCATCGAGCGTGACCGCATCATTATCGTATTCCCTGGATCTGGCGACCAAACCTTCTTTGCGCCGCAGCCGAATGCGCTCCTCCTCCGCGCTGGTCGATTCGCTGGAATGCGTGAGCGGGTCGAGCGTCGGCCAGTTGGTGTACGCCATCGGACGTTGCGCGTTGTAGCGATCCATCTCATAGGTAATCATCGAATCCATCGCCTGCCCCAGCCAAACATCCACCGCGTTACCGCGCGACACGCTGAGGTAGCGTCCGCGATATACGGTTCGCGTCGGATGCCGTTTGACGAACGCGCTAACGGAATACGGCTCCCACTCGCGGCCGATAATGTACGCCACCGTCCATTGCGAAACGTCAGCGAGATAAGCGCCGGATGCGTGTCCCGGGCGGGGCTCGATTACCGCGTTTCCATGCAGGACATCGACCACGCGGTGCATCTCGTTCCTGAAGGCCTTCGAGAAAGCGGAGTCATCGTAGCGTTCTTCCAGTCGTCCGGGTGGAAGCTCGGTCCACACGCCGTGGATCAGGCGCATTGGCGCGTTGGGGTGAGCGACGTTGAAATCGCGCAGCGCCGCGTAGAAACGCGGCGGATGAATCGTATAGACGCGAAGGGTGTTCGCACCCATTTCTGCCATCGACTCGATCCAGCGTTCGTACGTGCTATCGTTGGGTGGAAACTCGGCCGGGTGCTTACCGGGCAGCGCTGCTCCCACGTTCACGGCCTTTACCCAGAACGGACGCCAGCCACCCTCGCCATTGGGAATCTCCAGAACGCGGCGACCTGCACGTGCGCCCACTCTCAGCGAGGTTGGACGTACATGTGGCCGGAGTTCGCTGATCTCGGCGGTTTCGGGCAGTCTTGCGAGGTACCAGCGGCTTAATGAGTCACCGGGAATGACGGCCAGTGCAGCGTTGAAGCTTCGCCGGCTTTCGCGCAGATCTCCGCTGCGGTACGCGCTCATGCCAAGTCCCGCCAGTGCGTCGTAGTCACGCGGATTGGCTGCCAGTACGCGCGCGAAAAGCAATTTCGCTTCTGGAAGCTTGCCGCTGCGGAGCGCTACATATCCAGCGCCCACTATCGCACCGTTCGCTTTGGGGCAACGCGCGAGAACGAGCGCGAAGGAACTGTCAGCCTCGCGCACCTGCCCGGTGCGATACCATTGCCAACCCGCTTCCACTTCCTTTTGCAAGGTGGGAGGCAGCGGATCGCATCCCGACTGCGGTTGCGCGTTTGAGCGTGTTCCGAACAGAACGAGCGCCACAGCCACAGCTATCCCATAACCGTCAAATACCCAGCGCAACGCGCTGGAAACCAGTCGTTCCGCCAAACGTGCCGTGCGATGCGTTTCGACATCCCTCATACAGATCGCGGGCAAAACTAGTCTCACAGCTATCACGACAGCGCCTTTCGCAGTTCGGCGGACAGCGTCATCGGATCAAAGGGCTTTGTCAGACACGCAACCGCGCCGAGATCCAGCGCGCGCTGAACCTCCTCACGTTGTGTTTTGGCGCTCAGGAAGACGACTGGAATTTGAGCGGTCGCCGGGTCCGCCTTGAGACGGCGACACAGCTCGTATCCGTCCAGTCCCGGCATCATGCCGTCGAGGACGAGCGCGTCGAAGTGTTCGGAGTGCACTCGTGCGAGCAGCTCCTCTCCTGTCTCTACGATCTGTACATCGAATTCCGGATCCAGGCTCAACGCGAGATCCAGAATGAGGCGGATATCCTCCTCATCGTCGACACAGAGTATCTTCATGCAATACATTGATATGCATGAAGAATGCGCGAGCGACGAAGGACCCTCGCGAGACAGCCCGTAATGCTGACGGGGCTGTCTCCCGCTTCCGCCACTAGCTCGACGTGACGAGCCCCTCGCAATCCGGTCGTACGAGTGACGCGCTTGGACTACTGCGCGAGCGATTCAAAGCCTCCAGCGCCAACATGTTCGCGGCGTTCGAGGGACTGGCCGCCCAGCTCGCACTCTCCCCCGACGCACCGGAAGTCGTCGAGGCTCTGAGACGCGAGTTGCACCGCGTGCACGGCACCGCGGGCAGCTATGGATTCATCGACGCAAGTCGTCTTGCGGCGAAGCTCGAAGAGCGTGCCGTAACATGGGCGCGCCTTCCAGAACTCGAACGTGACCAGCGCGCGACCATAATCCGGCATTTTGTCAGTGCGCTGAAACTGTCGTTCGACGCCGTGGATCCCAGCTCCGTAACGGGCGCTGGAGCGCGGCGGAAAATGCTTCTCGTGGGACTGCAGCAGGCTCTCGTGACCTCACTGCGCGCCGAAGCGGCACTTCGCGGCTATGCTGTTACTGCCCTGTCAGCCTCCGCGTTCGCGTGCAGGGATTTGCAGGCGATCGGACCTCACGCCGTTGTAGTTCTCGACGCATACTCTGCAGCCGTACTGGCGTGCGCTGCCGCGGAAAGCTTGCCCGTGATAGTGCTGCAAACGGGAGAAGGGGCAGATCCGGCTCCCACGCGTGCTGGGCGTGATCGGAAGGGACGCCTTCGGGCCACCACCCCACAAGCCGAACTCGCGAATGGAGTCGCGGGACAGGCAACTCGCGTGCATGTGGATGTGCCACCAGGCACAATTCTCGACATCGCCGAGCGGCTGACGTTGCGCAGCTCCTGGAGTGGCGCAACCGTACTCGTCGTCGACGATGATCCATCCGTGCTCCAGATGGTGCGCTACATCGTGGAAAGCGATGACGTGAGGATCGTCACCCTGGATGACCCTCGCCGCCTGCACGATCAGCTTGCAACACTGTGCCCGTCACTGCTGCTGATGGATATCAGAATGCGGGACTACGATGGGGTAACGCTTACTCGTTCGCTCCGAATGATTCCCGCGTTGCGTGACCTGCCCATAATCCTCTTTTCCGCCGAGTTCGATGCTGAAACGCGGCTCAAGGCGTACGACGCGGGCGCGGACGAATTTCTGGCGAAACCGATTGTAGCAGCAGAATTGCGGAGCCGCATTGCGGATCGGCTCGAGCGACACCGACTCAAGCGGCTTGCAGAAGGACTTCATCCGGTAACGGGCATTTCATTGCCGGCTCGTACGGCGCGGGAGGCACCGGCGGCGTTTGGCGCGCTCATGGCGCCAGGTCACACTTGCACCCTCGCTGTTCTCCGCCCGGATGCGAGTGAAGACCTTGCAGGAGGCTGGCTTCGCGAGACCTATCGCATTGCAACCTCTGTCGCCAGCTCGTCTCCCTTCGTCGGCTACCTTGACGATCTAACGTTGCTCGCGCTGCTCGACGTGGGGGCTGAATCCGCTACGCAACTACTGGAGTCGCTTGCGGAAACTCTTCCAGAGACCGCTCCTGCCTGGCGTGCCGGAATTGCCTCGGCGGACGCGGTTGGAAGAAATGATCTTACGGCAGTGCGCCGAGCAGCCGAAGAGGCGTTGGACGCCGCGCACCGCGAAAAGGAAGATCGGGTGAGACAGTGGCGACCTCAGGAGGAGACCACCGCGCCCGACGTGGTTGTGGTTGAGGACGATCCCGCGCTTGCGGACATGCTCGCCTTCGCTCTTCGCACCATCGGTCTCAGCTATCGCGTTTTCTCGACCGGCACTGCCGCTCTCGCAAGTCTCATCGCGATGCAAACGCTGGGGCGCCGCCCGCTTCTGCTTCTGGACGTCGACCTCCCCGGAATGGATGGGCACTCGCTGCACGAGCGGCTGCGCGTAGAGCGTCCGGGCGCGTTTGCCGTGGTTTTCCTCACGGTACACGCCGCGGAAGCGGAGCAGATCAGGTCGCTGCGAGCAGGCGCGCTGGATTACATACTGAAACCTCTCAACCTGCGGGTTTTAATGGCCAAGATTCCCGGATGGATAGAACGGGCGGAGCAGGGCTTGTGACGATTGAGTTCGTGGTTGCCGTCGTCGCCGCGGTCCAGGGGATCTTCGTAGTACTGATCATCGCTTTGTTGATAGCGAACCGTCTGTATCAAAATTTCGTCGCCAGGCGCATGAGCCTCGCTGCCACGGACGTTGCCGAGCCGATGCGCCACTGGCTGGTTGGCGTGGCAACGGCGGACGATGTCGCGATCGCGCTTCGCCGCATCGATCCCCAGACGGCGCTCGACGAGCTATTGCGAGTCGTGGCGTCGCGAGTGCCATCAGCCCAGCTCGACGAGCTGGCCGCGGCATTGCACGATGAACCCTGGGTGCGGGGCGTCATACAGGGGGAGCGCTCGCGACTCTGGTGGCGCCGGCTGGACGCAGCGCGAATTCTTTCGGTGGTTGGCCGAGCGGAGGATCGCGATTGCTTGCGACGCTTACTCGCCGACCGGCATCCTGCCGTTCAGAGCGCTGCGACATCCGCACTAGGGCGCGTAGCGGATGCACGAATGATTTCGCTCGTGCTCGACGAGATTCCGCGACAATCATTCGTGGTGCGCTTTTACGAGATAAACGCGCTCCGGGATCTCTGGCATCTCACCATCCCTGCGCTGGTTGAGCGGCTGCGTCCGAGTGCCCCGCCGCGGATGCTCGAAGCCTGGGTCAACCTCGCCGAGGCGATTGCGGATCCCGCGTGTCTCGCGAGCGTTCTGCCACTGGCCTCCCACGAAGACGCGGACGTGCGTCTCGCGGCCGCGCGAGCGCTGAAAAAATATTTTCACACCGACTCAGTTCCCGCACTTCAGACGCTCATGGCCGACGCGGACTGGCGCGTTCGCGGCCAAGCGGCCCGTGGGCTGGGAGCATTGAGTGCGAGGGATGCGATCCCACAGCTATCCGCGGCGCTGGGCGACCGCATATGGTGGGTGCGGTTTCGCTCGGGTCTCGCCCTTGCTCAACTCGGTGAGCCTGGGCGGAAGGCTTTGCGTGAAGCAAGGGAAATGGATGATCGGTACGGGCGTGAGATGGCTGCCATGATCAGCGGGCTGAGTGAAGGGGGAATAGTGGAGCTCGCCGAAGCGTGATCGAAGCACTGGATCTTCGTGAGATCATTGTTGACGGAATTCGTCCGGCTTATGTCATCATTCTCGTCTTTTTTGTCTTCCTCAATTCCTTTTACGCGCTGCTTCTCATCATGTCGATCCCCGAGCTGTGGGCACACTCCCAGCTTGCGGATGACGATCAACTCCGGCGCGTGCTCGCCTCCGCCGCGCTACCGCCGCTCAGCATCCTGGTTCCCGCGTTCAACGAGGAAGTCTCGATCGCTGACAGCGTCAAATCCTTTCTCACGCTCGAATATCCTCGCCACGAAGTCGTTCTCGTGAATGATGGTTCCAAAGATGGGACGATGAACGCGCTGATAACGGAGTACGATCTTTACCAGATTCCCCCCGCACTCCCTGTAGCCGTTCCGACGCGCCCTGTAATCGCGTACTACCGGTCGCGACGGTTTTCAAAGCTGCTGGTAATTGACAAGGAAAACGGAGGCAAGGCCGACTCTTTGAACGCGGCGCTCAATGCTGCCCGGTATCCGTATGTGCTTGCGGTGGACGCGGACACGCTGATCGAGAAAGACGCGCTCATCCGGCTTGCACGGCCCTTTCTCCTCGGACAATCGGTTGCCGCGGTGGGTGGCTCCATCCGGGTCGCGAATTCTTGTCGGGTAGACCTTGGGCGTGTGATCGATGCCCGAGTCGATCGCCGCTGGCTTCCGGGTATCCAGACTGTCGAGTATCTGCGCGCATTTCTCTTCGGACGTCTGGGCTGGAACCGGCTTGGCGGGAACCTGATTATTTCCGGAGCTTTTGGTCTGTTCCGTCGCGACTACATGCTTGCCATCAAAGGCTACGACACAGCCAGCATTACCGAGGACATGGAGCTCGTGGTGCGGATGCAGCGATATCTTCGCGAGCACGCAATCCGCGCCACAGTGCTCTTCATCCCCGATCCGGTAGCCTGGACGGAAGTGCCCGCATCACCCGCCGTTCTGGGACGCCAGCGCGAACGTTGGCAGCGGGGCTTGATCGCCACGATGATCCGTCACCGGAGGCTGCTCTTCAATCCGAAGTACGGAACTATCGGTATGGTTGCGTACCCCTTCTACTTCTTCGGTGAGATGCTGGCGCCTGTTATCGAGCTGTTCGGCTACATGCTCACAATTCTCGGACTCTTTCTCGGTGCGATCAACACTGCCTTCGCGGTGCTTTTTCTACTGGTCGCTGTAGGCTTTGGATTGCTATTGTCAGTGTGGGGAATAGTGCTGGAAGAGTTCGCCTTTCACAGATACTCCCGCCCCTCAGACCTGGCGTGGCTGCTCTGGTTCGCTATTGCCGAATCATTCGGCTACAGGCAGATGACCCTCTGGTTCCGGCTCAAGGGATTCTGGAACTATGCGCGCGGTGAGCACTCCTGGGGCGCAATGCAGCGCGAAGGATTCGGTACTGCCGCACCCACGACAGCTGCCGCATCGGCCGGCGAGAAGGGAACCGTTGGGCGTTCGTAATCAACTCCCGAAAACCGTTCACCACGCAGTGCCAACCGAACACCGGGCACCGAACACCGCGCACCGCACTCGTTGCGCGACGAAGCCCGGCGTCAGCGCGGGCGCCGTTTCAGCGCGGGCGCCGTTTCAGCGCGGGCGCCGTTTCAGCGGGGCCGTCTTGCTGCCAGTACCGCCCGAAGCCGCAAAACCAGATCCTGCTCCCGGTGCCGCGACTTGATGAAGGAGTGTGAGCTGTTGAGCGTCACACCGACAAGTTCCTGGGGAGTGTACTCGCGCGTGGAGAAGACCAGCACCGGCACATCATGGTAGTTCTTCATTCCGCGCAGCCGACGGATGAGCTCCAGGCCATTCCCTTCCTTCAGGTTCGGATCGATTACGATCGCATCGAATACACCGCGCCTGGATTCCAGCCACCCATCCTCCACGGATCTCACGCCCGTTACCTCACCGATCGGTCCGCACAGCGTCTGAAGCACTGTCAGCATTCCTGAATCCTGATCGAGAATGAGCAGGCGATGGCGATCCCGGGCGAGGTGGATCGGGACACTCAACGGCGTCACGGTCGGCACGTACGGAAGCTCGACAGTGAACGTCGTTCCCGCTCCAAGCTCTGTGTTGAAGCGGATGGTCCCGGAGTGCAGTTCGATGATCGCGCGCGCGATTGCAAGCCCCAGTCCGGATCCACCGTGCTTTCTCGTGCTCGTACGCTCGGCTTGCTGGAACCGGCCGAAGAGACGGTCGTGAAACTCGGCGGGAATACCGGGTCCGCGGTCCGCGACCGTAACCTGCGCGGTCTTCCCCTCTGTTTCGAGTCTGACGATCACTTCGGAGTCACGCGGGGAAAACTTGATTGCGTTCGACAGCAGGTTGGTGAAGACCTGCACCAGGCGGTCAGGATCTCCAGTGACGTACACGGGACGATCACGTTCGAGAATAACACGCACCTCGTTCTCGAGGGCGTAGCTTTCCAGACCAGCGACCGTCAGGCGCAGCACGCCACCGAGGTCGCACCGTTCCATCCGCTGTCCGGTGTGGCCCGACTCGATCTTCTCGATATCGAGCATATCGTTGATGAGTCGGATCAGCCGCTCCGTGTTATTGAAAGCAATGTGGAGCAGCTCGCGGGCGCGGGCCTCCACCGGACCGGCGGTGCCACCGATTACCAGGCCGAGCGCGCCCCGCATGGATGTGAGAGGCGTGCGCAGCTCGTGGCTGACCGTTGAGACGAAATCGCTTTTCATCTGTTCGAGCTCGCGAAGCTGAAGCATATCGCTGCGCACAATCTGCTCGCGCGCCTCCAGGTTTCGTGATATGTCTTCGAAGGCGTCTGCAAGTTCGTGCATTTCCCTGCTTCCGCCCCGAAAATGTTCGACTCGGGCGCCATCGTAGTTCCCGGCCGCCACGGCCGCGGCGCCGCGAACAAAGCCGTGAAATGTGCGGGTGATCTTACGCATCGCGACAACCAGAATCACCGCTAAAGTGGCGAATATGCCAATCAGGAGGAGCATGACATCGCGTCGGAGCAGGCGCGCTTCTCTTCCGCTGACCGCTCGAGCGTTAGCAAGTACATGTGACGCGCTGCCGAGCTCGGCCACCGGCGCTCCACGCTGCATCGCTGCAAGCTCGCCGCGCTGCAATCCGGCAACCACGTGATCCGCATGCGATAGTCGTTCGGCATGCCCAGACAGCACTCGGTGTGCGACCACACTCCACCCGGCCGCCGCAATCAGAACCGCTATGGCAAACTGGGCAGCAAGCGGCAACACCCGCCACCAGATGCGAATGGGAGAGCGGCGAACAGCACGGTGAAAGAGCGCGAGTGCGGAAGGTGGGGGAAGCTCGAGGGGGAAGGTCACCCTTATGGACGACTGAGAGCTCTCGCAGGCCACTCCACACGCCCCTGACAAGCCCTGAAAAGTCCGTCCCTTAACTTCTCGCGAGGCGAACGTCGACGAGCGCCATGCACGACAGCCAACCCGAGCTACAGCTTCGTGATCAGCAGGTAGATCGCAACGAGCAGCGTCGCGACGAAGGCCAGAATGTAGGGAGTATTTCCACGCGCGAGGTACGGCACGGGACGAGGTGTGGTGCCGGATGCAGCTGCCGCCGACGGACCGCGTGCCCTTGCCATGGGCCGGGGTGGAGTGGCTGTGCCCATCAGTCCGCTAATCGAGTAAACCGTATGGCCAACGGAATCTTCATCGGTGGCACGACGAAGCCCACCACCAACGAAGCGAGCAATTATGACAGTAATGTTGTCGGGACCGCCGTTCTCGTTGGCCATGTCCACCAGCATGTCGCACGCGGTGCTCAAATCCGGCTCTTCAGTGGCGATCCGGGCCATGTCGTCACGCTTGATCAGACCCGACAACCCGTCGGTACACAGCACAAGAGCATCGCCGCGGCGGATAGGCTGGTGAGTCAAGTCTATCTTCACCGCTGCTTCGGGGCCGAGGGCCTGAAGTATGATGTTACGGCGCTCACTCTGTTCCGCTTCCTCGAGCGTGATCTCACCTGCTTCGACAAGGCGCTGTATCAAGGACTGATCCTTGGTAATCTGTTGCAGCACACCGTCCCGGAGCAGGTAAGCTCGGCTGTCGCCGATCTGCACAACGTATAGAGTTTCCCCCAGAAGACCGGCTATTGTTGCGGTCGTGCCCATACCGCGATGCTCGGGGTGCTGAACCGCATAAGCGTGTATACGGGCGTTGGCCGTCTCCGTGGCTCCTTTGAGCGCTGCGGCAAAAGCGACTGGATCAGTGCCGTCGGTTGCGACCCACCGCTTGCGCAACTCAGTCAGCACGACGTCGACGGCCATCTTGCTCGCGATCTCCCCGGACGCGGCACCGCCGAGACCATCGGCTACCATGAAGATCGTTCCGTGACCACCCAGGCGATGTTCCGCCAGGCGTTCGTCCAGCGCGATCCGCCCGCTGGACAGATCCGCCACGAGAAAGGAATCCTCATTGTGCTCGCGAGAACGGCCGACGTCGGTTCGGCCGTACACCCGTACCAGTACCTCATGAGGCTGTTCTGAGTGCGTGGTCACGACGAGGGGCTACAGGATGGATGACTGAAATTTACGCGCGGAGCCGAACACCATGCACTCACTACGATCCTTGTCTGGAGAGGGTTCCACGTAGCTGAAGTGCGCCTGTCGTGGGTTAGTGGCCGAGCCAATATAGAAATGCCCGTCGAGGCGGTCAAATTACGGTACCACGTGATAACTCCGTTCACCAGCATTAGCATTCTTGAAATGTCACGAATTTTCTTGCTCGTTGCAGTGATCGCGGCCTGCGCCCGGATTACTCCTCCCTCTACGACGCCGGCACCACCGGCCCCGTCACTACCTCCGATCCCGCTCGTCGAGGGACTGCTCGCGCCACGTGTGATCTATCCGAGGGCGAACACGCTCATAGCATCCCGCGATTCCAACTTCATTTTCGGTTCCGTCGGAAATGGTCGTGCTTCCCTGACAGTGAACAGTTCGCCGGTGAAGGTACTGAACAACGGTAGCTGGATTGCGTTTCTCCCAAACCCGCGGCGGGAAGCACCGGCGTATGAGCTAATCGTCGTGCTTGGGACGGACACCGCGCGACTTTCCCACCCGGTTCGATTGTTGTCGCCCAGGACACTGCTCGATGAATCTGGGCCGCTTACCGCTGATTCGGCCAGCACTACTCCCCGCGGCTCGCTGCAGTTGCGTCCCGAAGAGCCCTTGACAGTGAGCATCCGCGCGCCGCGAAACGCCAGCGTTTGGCTGGAGTCCGCCAACGGCGAGCGCCGACCCCTCCTGAATGATGGGGCTGAGCTTGAGGAAGAATCACCGAGCGTCACCGGCAATCGAGGACTCTCCCGCTACCTCAACAATCCGCACTACTGGTCTCTATCCGTCCCCGCTCGTGTTCTCGTATCGGGCAGGGTCCCGCGAATCATGGTTGCACGCGGCGAGGACACGCTGGCATTCGGTTTGGCCACTGTCGACACTCTTACGGGGGACCGCGCGTCAGTGGCACTGCTCGCGCCGAATAGCACCGCATCCGATACTGACCGCGTCATCATTGCGCGGCCAATACCAGCTGGCACCTACAAGTGGTTTCTGCTTCCGGGAACGAGGCTCCGGGTAACTGGCCGCAACGGAGATTTCTCCCGCGTGCAATTTGACGATGCGCTCGAAGCGTGGGTCAGCAGCTCCGACATCGTCCTGCTGCCCGAGGGAATCGCTCTCCCACGCCGCGTCGCTTCGAACGCGCGCGTGATGCCAGCTACCGACTGGGTCGATGTCATCATTCCGGTTGGTGAGCGCCCTGCTTATCTCGTCGAGGAAACCGAGCAGTCGCTCACGCTTACCCTTTATGGCTCCCAGGCGACAACGGATATCATTCGCTACGCGGGGGCGGATTCGCTGGTTCGTCTCGTTACGTGGGAGCCTGTCAGAAGCGATCGCGTCACCTACACTGTGCATCTGTCGGCCAAGCCGTTCGGCTATCTCGTGATGTGGTCAAACGGCAACCTGGTGCTCCGAGTCCGGCGTCCTCCCCGCGTCGATCTGTCGCAGCCTCTTCGCGGACTTACCATCGCGGTCGATCCGGGACATCCGCCGATTGGTGCGACCGGCCCGACGGGCTTCTACGAGGCTGAGGCGACTCTCGCCATTGGCATTCGGCTCAAGGCTCTGTTGGAGGAGCGCGGAGCCGTGGTCGTAATGACGCGAACTACGCCGGACCCTGTGGCGCTTGGTGACCGGCCCATCATAGCTCGCCGGGCAAACGCCCATGCGCTCGTATCGGTCCACTTGAATGCGCTGTCCGACGGCGTGAATCCATTCAATGCTCACGGCACGGGTACGTATTTCTTTCACCCGCAGTCAGCGCCCCTTGCCCTGGCCGTGCAGCGCGGCATGGTTTCCACGATGGGACTTCGCGATCTCGGCATTTATTATGACAATCTCGCGCTCGTGCGGCCGACCTGGATGCCAGCCATTCTGTGCGAGGGCGCCTTCATGATGATCCCGGAGCAGGAAGCGGCGCTCCGAACTCCAGCGTTTCAGGATGCCTACGCCCGGGGTGTGGTCATCGGCCTCGAAGCGTTCTTCCGCGGTCGCGCGCTTACACCGTGAGGCTAACCCGCATGTTGCCGGTTGTGACGGCTGTTGTGCTTTGCACAGCCAGCGGTGACGCCCAACTTCTCGAGCCGAATGCGCGTTGGCGCACGCTCCGCACCGAGCATTTCAGTGTGCATTTCACCCCGGATCTCGAAGAAGCAGCGCGCCGCGCCGCCGCGGAAGCGGAACGCGCGTACAGCACGCTGGCGCTGACGCTTCACCCGCCACGAGGCCCGATAGATCTGGTGGTTGCGGACAACGTCGATTTCAGTAACGGGTCCGCTACGCCCGTGCCGTCGAACCGCATCACAGTGTACGGATACCCACCGCTCAGCGCAGGATCACTCCGGTTCTACGACGACTGGCTGGCGCTCGTAATCATACATGAGCTGGTGCACATCTTTCACCTGGACCGGGCTCGTGGTTGGTGGCGCCAGGGTCAGCGTGTATTCGGTCGCACGCCATGGCTCATGCCCAATCTGTACGCACCCGGCTGGGTCATTGAAGGTTTGGCGACCTATTACGAATCCGCTGTCACGAACGCTGGCCGTGTGCGCGGTTCGCACGAACGCATGGTGGTCCACGCGAGCGCGCTGGAGAACGATTTGCCGCGAATCGGTGATTTGAGTCAGAGCACCACGCGCTATCCGGGAGGAGAAATATCGTACGCGTACGGCGCGCTTTTTTTTGACTATCTCGCGCGCACGCGGGGCGTGGGGGCGATTCCAGAGTTCATCGAACGCACTTCGGGCGCGCTTCTCCCGTACACGCTCAACTGGCAGGCTCGCGCAAGTTTTGGCACCTCGTTAACCCGCGCGTTCCGGAATTGGCGTGACACCCTTCGGGCTGAGTCCGCATCGCTCGACTCGCCGATTGGCGGATGGCGCCAGGTCACCAGCGGTGGGAGGGTCGCCTTTTTTCCGCGCTGGCTGGATTCCTCAACACTCGTATACGCCGCCAGCAACGGCCGCGAGACACCGGGTGTGTACACCGTTGACACGAGGGGCGCGGAACGGAGGATCGGCCGACGGAATGGTGTGGAGGCTAACGTGCCCCTGCGCGGCGGCGGTTTGCTGTTCTCGCAGCTTGATTTCGTCTCGCAGTATAGCATTCGGTCGGATCTGTACGTCGAGCGCGACGGACGCACTCGGCGTCTTACACACGGTGCACGCCTTTCCGAGGCAGACGCGCGCGCTGACGGATGGATCGTAGCGGTGCAAGGTACGCCCGCCTCCACCCGGCTCGTTCGGGTGAGTCCTGATGGCCGCGCGATCCTGCCTCTGGTGACCGCGTCGCTCGATACTCAGTGGTCCGAGCCGCGATGGTCACCATCCGGTGACCAAATAGCTGTCACCCGATGGACACGAGGAGGCTATGCCGACATCGTCATTGTCGACACGCTCGGCGCAACACTCACTCAACTCACGCATGACCGCGCAGTTGACTCCTCGCCCAGCTGGACGCCGGATGGAAGCGGTATTCTGTTCTCGTCCGACCGAACCGGCGTTACGGAAATTTATCTGGCTCCTGCAGATTCGGCTGGCGGCCGTGGCGCATCGATTCTCAGGCTCAGCGACGCCAGAACGGGGCTATTCTATCCAGCCGCAGCGGCAGATTCGTCGCTGCTCGCATCCGTTCAGTTTCGAAGCGACGGATTTCACGTCGGGGTGTCGCCATTGAACGAGCTGACCAGAACTCCCGCGACTCCCGCGGTGCAGGGCCTCGGACAACCTATCCCGGTTGCGAGTGACACGAGTCGCGCACGCGACTACTCGCCCTGGCCTTCACTCATCCCGCGTTTCTGGACACCCCTGGTCGGCGAGACCGCTGCCGGTGGCTTATCCGTCGGTGCGGGCGTTGGGAGTCGTGACGTGGTTGGCAGACACGCGTACGCCGTCCAGGCCCTTTTCGACTTCGGAAATAACGACCATGAGGGTAGCGTCGATTACCAGTATCGCGGACTGAGCCGGCCAGTTATCAATGCGCACATCTCACGCGAGTGGAATCGTTTCGTGGTGACGGATACGGCTGGTGCAGGCGTGGGCAGCCTGAGGCGGCGCTCTCACATTGCAGAACTCTCCGCAACATTCGCGCGGCCACGAATGCGGACAAGCATGTACGCGACCATCGGCGGGGAGCTGGAGTACCGCGATTTTCGCACAAGGCCAAACTCCCTGCTCGGCAGCCTCGATCCGGTTTTCAGCTCGAACCAGCAGCTC
>JACDCM010000344.1 GCA_013817545.1 Gemmatimonadaceae bacterium
CTTGCAGCATACCCCGCCCGCGCGTCCGGTTTTACCGTTCGATTAGACGAAGCAATCACTGATCATCGAAAGCAGCTCAGCGATTTACCGATACTTCCGCGTTGGGCAGAGGCGCTGCAGCGTTGGCTTCCAGCCGCCAGGCTCTAATGCTTGGAGAAAAGCGGAAGATGAGCAGGTTACGAAAGAATTCCCAACAGGTGCTCGCGCGAACATGCGAAAGCCCTCCGCCTCGCATGCGCGCAAAGACGTTCAATTCCAGCACACGAATTCCCATGTAGTGGGCCTTGATCATGATTTCGGGGTCGAGAAACCACTGCCTGGATGTTACGCGCATCTCCTGAAGAACTTCGCGAGGAAGAATTTTCGGCACCCCATTCAGATCCAGTGATCCGAGCGTCGGCCACAGCACCCAAACGAAGGCGTTGTAGCTGATGGAAACAATTTTCCGCACCATTCCATCCATGCGGAAACGACGGCGTACCTTGGCAAGGACTTTCCCGTCAGTGTTCGCAATGGTCTCGTACAAACGCACCACGTCCTCCGCGTCCACCTGTCCGTCGGCGGGGATCCAACCGATCCATCGCGCAGTGCAGAGGGGGAAGCCACTCGTTACGCCGTACCCGTAGCCCTGGTTGACAGCCACGTGGTGAGGAATAACCGCCGGCATCTCCGTCGCCAGCTTCCTTATGATGTCACCCGTCCGGTCACGCGAACCGTTATCCACAACCACCAGTTGCAGCGCGTATCCGGCGTTCTCAAAAGCGTGCACGAGCCGGCGCACGGTGTACCCGACGATTTCCTCTTCGTTATACGCCGGCATAACGATAGAGATGCTCGGCTGTTGCGCGCTGTGTGAAGTCATATGCAACCCTGTTACGTGATCCGTGCTTGGGTAATCAGTCCGAAACGCTGATTGGAGTCGATGGGGCCAACGGCATTTCGAATCCGGTCCGCCACGCAATGTGTGAGAGCGATAACAATACTTCTAATAAATCACCCAGGCGCAGTAGGCTACCCATAGGAATACGTTCGCAATCAGTGCACGATCGGTGAGCAGTGTTCTGGTAGGGCTCCCACCATCGCGTTGATGCACGAGATACAGATACCGGAACACCCCATACAACACAAATACCGTGCTATAGGTGAGAAGGTCGTCACCGGCATTCTTTGCGGTCTCCGAGCTGACGGTGTACATGATGTATGAGACGACCGTTACCGCCAGCAACACTCCTGACATCTGGTCCAGAAAGGCGGGGCTATAGTGCGACAGAACGCTCCGGTGGTCCGCCGAGCCCGATCCGAGGGTTGAGAGCTCGTGGCGGCGCTTGGTGAAGCCGAGGTACAGCGCTAGAAGTCCACCGCACAGCAACAACCATATGGACGGGCGAACACCGATGGCGGTTGCCCCTGCCAATAATCGCAGAATGAAGAACGCGGCAATGGCAAAAACGTCCAGCAGCACCATCTCCTTGAGTCGAAACGTGTACAACACGTTCAGCCCAAGGTAAGTAAGCGCGATAACGGCGAGTGGCGGTGCAATCAGCCATGCAGAAGTGAGCGCTACTACTGCCAGAACTGCTCCCGCAATCGTCGCATGGCGTGCGGCGATCCGGCCCGCGGCTATGGGCCGCTTCCTCTTTATGGGGTGGGCACGATCGGCCCGCGCATCGACGGCATCATTCCAGAGATAGATGGCACTGGCCAGGAGGCAGAACATCGCGAATGCAGCAATCGCGTGCGCTATCCCGTTGAGCCGGGTGGCTTCTCCAGAGAACAGCAAGGGAGCCAGAACGAAGAAGTTCTTGATCCACTGAGGCACTCTTACGAGCTGCACCCAATCCGCGATGCTTCCAGCCCGCTCCCCACTTTCGGCACGTGCCTGTCTACTTTGGGGAGCCTGAAAGGGCGTTGTCATTGGATCGGGCTTGTTTGAAGCAGTCACTTGGGTCAGCGGCATGTACTGAAATCAGAGCAGAGCGTAATCCGTAATGGCACGTCGTGTGACGATAAGGTGAGGAAACGACTGCGGTGCGGGCGATACGACAGACGTCCCTTCCCGAAGCAGCGGGTTATCGCACCGTAGGCTCAACGGCGAAAAGGCAAGGGCTATGCCCTCTTTGTGTATCGCAGCGAGCACCATTGGCCCCAAAATACGGGCTTGTGTTGCACCGCCGCAACGCGCCGTGTGGTATGAGCCAGGAACGGGGTGATTCCGGCTTTCCGGGCAAATTCGGGAACAGAGCGGTAAATGCGGATGTCTGAACTTGCCCTTGCGAATTATCATCGACAACGAAAATGATCATGAAACGACTACTTGTTGTAACTGCGTCGAGCGTCGTGTTACTCACTAACACGGTGTCCGGGCAGACCTTTGCTACAAATGATTCCACTCTCCGTCGCATCTGGTCAGTGGGGATGGACAGCTCGCTGGTCTATCCGCTGGCGCAAGCGCTGCTCGATTCGATCGGACCCCGTCTTACGGGAACGCCGAACCAGCGGGCAGCGAACGAATGGGCTGTCGCAAAGTACGCCGGTTGGGGAATTCCCGCGCGCGCGGTGCAGTACGGAACGTGGCGCGGCTGGCGGCGGGGCAGCACGCATATCGACCTGACGGCACCCAGGGTTCGCTCACTCGACGGAATGATGCTGGCCTGGAGTCCCGGTTCCAAGGGCAGTATCGAAGGCAACGCCATTCTCCTGCCGGAAGTCTCTGATTCGATCGCCTTCGCGAAGTGGCTTCCTCAAGTGCGGGGGAAATTCGTACTGACGTCGGCTGCGCAGCCCTCATGTCGGCCAGATTCGCAGTGGAGGCAGACCGCGCTCCCCGAAACGTTCGCGAAGATGCAGAAGGAGCGGAGTGAGCAAATGGCCGACTGGGCCGCCCGGCTCCGAAACTCCCGTCTGGACCAGATTGAGCTGGTACGAGCACTCGAGCGTGCCGGCGCCGCCGGGATCATCACGTCGCTGTGGTCGGGCGGTTGGGGTGTCACCAAGGTTTTTCAGGCGCGCACGGAAAGCGCGCCCACCGTGGAGCTGTCGTGCGAGGACTATGGCCTCGTCTTCAGACTGGCGCATAACAGGCAGAGCCCGCGCCTGCGCGTGCAGGCCGACGCCGATCTCCTCGGAGAGGTGCCAGTCTCGAATGTGATCGGCGAGATCAAGGGGAGCGAAAAGCCCGACGAATACGTCCTCTTATCCGCACATTTTGACTCTTGGGACGGCTCGTCCGGCGCGACGGACAACGGCACGGGTACGATAACCATGATGGAGGCGATGCGCATTCTGAAGTCCGTGTATCCGCGTCCCAAGCGGACCATCATGGTGGGACACTGGAGTGGCGAGGAGCAGGGGCTCAACGGGTCGCGCGCCTTCGCCGCGGATAATGCCGCGGTCGTGAAAGGCCTGCAGGCGCTCTTCAATCAGGACAACGGTACGGGACGCGTCGCGACAATCTCCATGGCGGGGCTCACGAGGGCGGGGGAATTCTTCGGCAGGTGGTTTGCGAAGCTTCCAAGCGAGCTGACGCGTAACATCACGCTCGTGATTCCGGGGATCCCAGGCGGGGGAGGAAGCGACTACGCATCCTTTCTCTGCTACGGCGCACCTGCGTTCAATCTAACCTCGCTTAGCTGGGACTACGGAACGTACACATGGCATACCAACCGGGACACATTTGACAAGATCATTTTCGACGAGTTGAGGATGAATGCAACGCTGACAGCGATGCTCGCGTACCTCGCGTCGGAAGACCCCGGGTTCATCTCGCGTGAACAGCGCGTGATTCCGCCCGGCTCACAACCCGGCGGGCTGCCGCAAGGTTGGCCCACCTGTACTCGACCCGCGCGGAGCTCGGCGGAGAGCAGGAGATAGTGATGGCGCGAAAGCGTGACGTGGACCTCGATGCTTGCGGAGTGGTGCACGGTCCGGGCAACGACGATGAGAGCGAGGTCACCATCACGGTGAGATCGAGCCGGGGCAGGTCGACTGCTCTCGTCGAAGGCGTCGCCGGTGGTCACCGATTTCCCGACCCCCTCGGCGGCGACGCTGTTCGCATCCAGGTGCGAAAGGGGGAAGTCGTCATCACTATCCGCACCGATGCTCTCGATGCAGGCAGTTCCGATCCTCCGGTGCAGGCCGAGCCGGAACTCGCCGGATCGGCGTCGCGTCGCGGCCGGATGCGTGCACCGGCGTTCCTGGCTGCGCCCGCGGTCGGCTTCGTCACAGTACCGGCAGACAGGATCGGACAGGGGTATGGAAACTTCACCCTTCGCGCCGACCTTGCAGAGTCCTACGCTGTTGCCCATGCGCAGGTAAAAGCGCTCGGTGGTATTCTCACCTCCAGCGGCGCCGTGCGGTCGCTCAGGGAGCCGGCAACGCCGGGCCGGAGTAAAACGAGCCTGCACTACACAGGGCGCGCGCTGGACCTCTTCATCTACACCGGAATGCAGGGCGCTACAGACCCATATATGGTCACTCGTAGCGGCGGTACCGATGCGAATCCGGACTGGAAGCTGTATTGCGTGTCCACCGCACCGCTCGTGAATGACCCGCTGTACCAGCAAGAGCTTATCAAGGAGGGAGAGTTGGAG
>JACDCM010000061.1:0-756 GCA_013817545.1 Gemmatimonadaceae bacterium
TGCGAGCTGCCTAGCGCGGTGAAACCTGCCCTGGGTGCTCGCTGGAAGAACCTGCTCGATCTGCGCGCCGAGGGGATCCTGTCCAAGCAGTTGGAGAATGGCCCGAGTGACTGTCCCAGCCCCGCCACGATGCACCGAGGGATCGATGATCGAGGGAAGGAGAATCTGCAGGGAGTTGCGACTGATCATGCTGGCCCGGCCGTGTGTGACTTGCTGGTCGATTCCACGGCCTTGGGCCTGCCGCGTCTAACGGTAAGCCGTGTCGGTAAGCTCCGACCGACTGAACGCGCTGAGCATCCCCGGTATCTCCATGAGATTCACGACAACCGCAAGCGCGAGTGCAAGTGGAAGCTCGTACCAACGCACACCGTAGTGCCGGGCGCATCGCAGACAGTCCGCCCAGCTATTCAAGGTCTTGCCAACTGAGAAGAGCGGAATCGATGCCGGGCCGAGGCGCGTCAACCATGCGTACGGCAGCAAGTGCTGGCGCAGCCGCGTTTTAATTGTGCCGTATCCGATGTTGCGGCGGATATCACCCTCCATGGCCCAACCTTCGAAATCGTGAACCACACGCATGCGCGGCTCGAATAACAGCTTTCCACCGGCGCGAACAATGGCATCGGATTGCAGTCGGGCGGCGAAGGCTCCGGCGTCAACTGGAAGCGGATATTTGAGATACACGGACCGCCGGAAACCGGCGTTATTGTTGGATATGAATCGGGTGGTGCCCGCGCGGCCGGGATCCAGGTAAGAGCG
>JACDCM010000061.1:766-7015 GCA_013817545.1 Gemmatimonadaceae bacterium
CTCCATGAGGGTCCGCCCCCCGTAGACCGTCCGTCCGCTGACGGCGACAACATCCGGGTTGAGTCGCATCGCTTCCACGAGATGTCGCAACCACTCGGGATCCGGTATGCAATCGGCGTCAATTATCGCCACGATGTCGGCCGATGCGGCCCGAACACCATGGTTCTTCAGATCGTAGGATGAGGAAGCCGGAGAAAGGACCAGCCTCAGAGAAGGAAGGGTCTCAGACAGGTCCGCGGGAATCTCCTTCTGGATGCTGGCGGATTCGGACAGCAGAAACTCCGCTCGGCCCGTGAAGTCCTGACGCGCGAATGCGTCCACCGTGGCCCTGATGTCGTCCCACGCCTTTGCTTCACCCCCTGCGTAGTCAGACACGATGACGACACTGACTACCGGACTCGGGCCAGCTCTCTGCGATGCAGTCGATGCAGACATTCTACAACCTTCAAGGCGTGAAAAGAATCGCGCTAGCCTGTCTCATCGGACAGCTGAGACTCTCTTGAGTCAATCTGACCAGCTGTCATGGACCTCGCAATATTGCATTATGCGTCACCCGCGAGATACTGCTTGCGCACCTTCGCCGGAAATCGCTCGATCGCATACCGCAGCATCGTGCGCGGCATGCTGCGACAATATCCACATGATCTCGCTCCGGTGGCGGGCGGATTGCGGCCTTGGCAAGGTGGAACGCATAATTTGTCCGCCAGGCTTCAACGCACAATACCGATCTTGACGTCCTGCTGCACTAGCGTGCGTTCTTATCGACGGCGCACTTGAACCTAATTGCCTTCCTTCTCCGTAGGGACAGCCATGCAAACGCCTACTACAATCGGCCGGGCTCCCACGCCTCCAGGTTCGACTGCTCCGGTCATCGTAACCGTTCCTCCCAACATACGGCCACTCAGCCCGCGAGACATTGCGTCGATCCGTGAGCGCCGTTCAGAGCTTGCCAATCAACTCGAATCGGCGGCATCGCGGCGGAATGACCTGGCTGAGGAGCTGCGGGAGGCGGATGTGGCCGCTCGGCCAGGACTGGAACAACGAATTTCCGTGCTCGACGAGCGCATCGTTCAACTCGAGCAGGATCTGGGAGAAACGGGGCGGGAGCTGACATCTTCGCCTCGCAGCCTTGTCACCACTACCGCTCCGCCCATGCAGGGCTTCGACGGACTTGGTCCGGGCCAGATTACGGGCATCTCGATTGTTTTCACAATTCTCGTGCTCTTTCCCATAGCGTTGGCCTTTGCCCGGCTGCTCTGGAAAAAGGCGACGGCGGCCAGTCGTCCGAACATACCCACAGAGGCCGTGGTGCGACTTCAGCGACTGGAAGAAGCGGTGGACACGGTAGCCGTAGAGATGGAGCGTGTTTCGGAGGGCCAGCGCTTCATGTCGCGGCTACTCTCCGAACCCAACGCTCTGGCCGCACTCGAAGCGAGGCAGCGGGAGCCAATGCATGTGGGGCGGGAGACAGCGTAAGAAGATTGCGGATTGCGGATTGCGGACTACAAAACTTGGCACTCCCCGTTTTAGCTGTTAATCCGCGCCGGTTGCACGCCAAGCAGCCGGAAGAAGTTACCGCTTACGAGGGACGCGTCCACTTCCTGCGCCTCGGAGCCGCGTCCGAGCGAGAAAGTGCCGCGGAACATTCCTGCCACCTCCGCGAGTGACGGCACGTCCTCCCGGAAAGCCGTGATGATCGGGCGTCGCGCAACGCAACGGCACTCCACTGCGTTATTTTCTCGGGCCACATATCCATCCGGCACGCACACCCATAAATCGAGGGACGCCTTTGAATCGCATAATCCGCTACCAGCTGGGCCTGCTCGCCGGAGTCACAATAGTCACTGCCTGCGCGAGTTCGCCTGACACCTCGACCTCGGTGTCACCAGCGTCGGGTTCAACCACGCTAACGCTCGATGCCCGCTCGGACAGCGCCGCCTTCGTCACGCGGCTCGGCGCTGACACGCTGGCGGTCGAGCGGTTCGTCGTCTGGCCAGACCGCGTGCAGGCGGAAGTTGCCTTGCGTACCCCGCGCACTTCGCTCACGCATTATCGGATGACGCTGGGTCCCGAAAAGGTTATGTCCCTTTTGGAAGCGACTGACGTAAATCCTCGCTCAGGTGCGCGTTCTGAGCGTCTGGCACTGAACCGTGACGGCGACTCGCTTCGCATTACAACATGGCGAGCTGGCGCGCAGTCCGCACAGGTCGGTCAGCTCACGGAAAAGAACAGTCGTGCCGTGGCGGCCGACGCACGCACACTGCCGTTCATCGATATGGTTCATTGGCCGTACGAGCTCGCGCTGATGCGTGTGCGTGCCGGGGGCTCTACAGGACTCACCCAGCCACTGCTCACCGGCGCGCGTGTGGCACCCTTCGAGATCGCCACTATCGGCACCGACTCAATGACTATCGCGCACCCCACACGCGGCACTATGCGCGTGCGCGTGGATGCGCAGGGACGACTGCTTTCCCTCGACGCAGGGCAGACGACGCGAGCGCTGGTGGTCGAGCGGCGCCCCTGGAGCGCCGTGGATCCTGCCGAGGTCGCCTCCGGTTGGAGCGCGCTGGACGCGGCGGGCAGAAGTTTTGGCGATCTCTCGGGTCGAGGCCGAGATACCGTTTCTGTGCGCGGCGCCACGATTGTCGTCGACTATGGAAGGCCGGTCAAGCGCGGTCGCGAAATCTGGGGTAGCCTCGTCAAGTACGACGCAGTCTGGCGCACGGGTGCCAACCTGGCGACCCACTTCACGACCGATCGGAACCTTGTTCTCGACCCTGGCGGCACGCGGCTCGCGCTGCCGGCTGGGACGTACACTCTGTTCTCGATTCCGCGCGCCGACGGTGGCACTCTCATCGTGAGCTCGCAGACTGGGCAGGGTGGGACAGGCTACGATACTTCGAGGGATTTTGGGCGCGTACCGCTGCGCGTGCGAGCGCTCGCCGAAGCGGCGGAGCTCTTTACGATATCGGTGACGCCCGGTGGAACGGGTGGCGAGTTGCGGCTGCAGTGGGACCGGCGGGAGCTGGTTGTGCCGTTCGAGGTGCGGTAGACGGGCGTCTTATTTCTGCAGAGGTAGCCGCCGAGCGTAACCTGCGCGGCCCTCGCGTGATGAACAGGGCGCAACTACGAGAGTTGGCGTGAGTTCGAACGTAGCCGCGCTCCCATTCCTACCTTGATGTCCATTCGTGCTCTCTTTTGCGGGGCCGAAGGCGTTAGCGAGCCGACTGCCCTGGTCACTGGCCGGCAGGCGGTTGCCAAAGTTCTACCTTGTTTCCTTCTGGATCGATGACCCAGGCAAACTTCCCGTACTCGGAATCGTCGATCTTCTCGAGAACGTTGCAGCCTTCTTCGCGCAAGACTTTGACCAGGGCGTGGAGATCCTCCACCCGGTAGTTGACCATGAAAGCTGCAGTGCTGGGCGCAAACTGGTCACCTTGCGCCGAACCAATAGACCAGACGGTTGTTCCGGCAACCGGCTTACCTTCACCGTCGGTCCAGGTGAAAGCCGTGCCACCCCATTCTTGGACATCGATTCCGAGGTGCCGCTTGTACCAAGCCTGTAGTGCCGGAGCGTCTTTGGCTTTGAAGAAGATGCCGCCAATGCCTGTGACTCGCTTCGTAGAACCTCCGAGGTCGGGTGGTGGTGAGGGAGAGTGTATGTCTGTGGCCTGGAAAATATGACTGGGCTGGCCCTCCGACTTCGCGTGGGTTAGCTCCTCCGTGCGAACCGGATTCACCAGAGCCACATGCGACTTAGGGTACGCGTCGCAAACCTACTGAAAGACCAGCCCATGTCTCGCTGTACCATCTATCTCGGAATGGATGTGCACAAGGAGTCCATCACCATCGCCGTGCTCCCTGAGAACGCCGCGGCTCCGACCCGGGTTGACCGGATCCCTAACTATCTGCCGAAACTCCAGCGGTTTTCTCCGCCGCTTGAACGAGCAGGGTGAGCTCCGCTCACAGGCTCCTACGGTCTCCACCTCTTTCATCCTTCAACTCGCCAACCCGGGAGAAGAAAGTATCATGTAAACACTAAATACATACCCTTGACACCAGCCCAGTCATATCAACGCAAAGTATCTGCTGCGAGCGGATACAATGAGAGTGCGGCCGCAGGCCGCACAAATCACTAGCCCGCTCGTCGGCAGCAACGACTCGTTAGCGCGCAGGCGCGCCGGAATTGCCTGCCTGACCTGCCAACCACCAGAGAAGAATCATCAGCGGGAGAGCTACCGCGAGCACAGTGAGCGCTCGACGGCCGCGGGCGTGCCGGTAACGGGTGTAGCCGCCTGCGTCCAGGTAAAACCGCTCCGGCCCTGCAGCTACCACGGCCCCCGCTTTCCGGAGCCGCGAAAGGCGGAACCGGACGAGGGGCGAGCTTATACGCAATACGGTAGCGGACTCTGAGCTGACGGCGGCTGCATCGCGCAGACGGCGGATTAGACGACGCTCGGTGGCGAGCAGTGCGATCGCCAACATCCAACCGACTCCACCTACTAGTCGCAACACCTCCGTGCGCATCATCGAATTACCATTGTCGCACTGACGCCAATTATACAGCCATCTTATGCTGCGCCGAATTTCTTATCATTGCAGGATAACGCTTGATAAAAACGATCGCCTTCGGCCAGCTCCGCCGCCAAAGGTTAGCTCGCAAATGGTTACGGCAATCAGGCGCCAGGCACGGTTCATCTTATGCAGCGTGGCCACGATGCATAAGAGGCGGCCCAGGATTAGCGGCAAGTGACTTTTGGACATCAAGCTCCAACCTGCTCGCGCTTTGCCAGAGTATTCGGTAGAAATAGATGGAGGTCTATCCAACATTTCGCTCCGTACTCTGACCCGGACGACATCTCTAGTCTGCGCCCGCCAGCGCCGCAAGCACGCCACGCAACGCTTCCGCCAATTCTGGATCGGCAGCAATCCCGGCCGCGTCAAGCTTCCGGTCGAGTAGCGGAATTCTTACGGATGCACCGGCAGGCAGGCGCGCGGACATGGTAGTTAGAATTTTCGTAAGAGACTCGTGAGCATGCACTGATCGCAGCGATGTATTGATCAACGCCACGGCCATTCCCGGAAACTCAACGCTGCTCACCAGCCAGTCGAGCGCGTTTTTGAGAACGCCCGGAACCCCATGTGCATACTCCGGACTGCAAATCAGCATGGCATCCGCCTGCGCAACTCGAGCCCGCAACTCCGCGACTGTACGCGGTAGCACGACCCCTTCGCCGTCCATGTCCGGATTGAAGTGGGGTAGCGTGCCGAGTCCGTCGTATACTGTGACCGAAGTGCCCGGTGGTGCCACGATGCGCGCGGCATGTACGAGCGCGGTGTTCAGCGACGCTGGCCGCAGGCTTCCTGAAATTGCCATGACGAGCATCAGTTCGGCTCCCGCATGACGCGCCGGCGTTTTGGTCGTACAGGAAGGCCAACGTACTTCAACTCATTCATGTGTTGAACACCAGACTGCAGCATGTCACGCCACCCTCTGCCTTCCCCAGCTCTTCCACTCCCACGGCCTCGATCTCAAAACCGCGCTGCTCCATGAGCTTCCGGGTGCGTGGGAACGAGGACGGATAGATGATTCGCTCACCGATCCGAAGTGCATTGGCGCCGAAGGGTTCGTCGGGGTGAACGTCGATAAGGTCGAACTCCGGAAAGTCGTCCACCGATACCCATTCACGGTTGATGAGCAGGGTGTCTTCCCGGATGCAGGTGACCGCCGTCTTGAGATGCAGGCAGCCTCGAACCGTTACGGGGTGCACAGAATAGCCATGCATGCCGAGCAGCTTTTGCATCTGGCCAACTGCATCGAAGTTGGTTCGACTCGATTGCCCGACGAAAATCCTCTTGCCGACTTGCACCACGTCACCGCCGTCCAGCGTGCCGGGCGGCACGATGCGCAGTATTGTCCGATACGGCTCGAGCGACTCCTCAACCGCCCGCGTTTCAAGTCGTCGTAGGGGCGCACCCGGTCGCGTAATGAGCGCGAGCTCATCGAAGACAACAGCAGTATCCTCGATGAACACTGAATCGGGGATTTCGGGACCCGAAGCGACGCGTTGAACCGTGCATCCAAGGGCGCGCAGACAATCCTCGTACTCTTCGTGTTGCGAACGCGCGAGGTCCAGCTCGATGTTGACGCGCGGCATATGCGTCAGCTGGCATTGCTCGAATGCGGGGCTCACTCCCCGTGTCATCGCGATGAGCATAGGTATCTGCCGCGTCAGGAAAACAGGTCGC
>JACDCM010000061.1:7025-14573 GCA_013817545.1 Gemmatimonadaceae bacterium
TTTCGATGATGGTCATGAATACTCCGCCGGCGGCCTCACCCGCGACTTCGGCTACACCCGCGATCGCCTCGGGCGCATGTGTGAGCGCTTCAACTGAAACCGCGGCCGCATGTCCCGCGACGTGCGCTCCCTGGAATACCAGCCATGGGCTGTACATGAGCGCGTCTGCTACAACGAGCGCTCCGTCTCCGGCGGTAAGTCCACCTGTTTGACCTTGATGCCTCTGAATCGAAGTGCTCAGCTCGAGCCGCCAAATAAATGCCAGCTCGTCGTGATCGAACCACACGCCCTTGCACGTTTTGCACGCATCGAGCTTGACGCCGTCATGCGTAGCCGTCTGCATCGGGCGCTGGCAGACGGGACACGCGAGCGCATTGTTCCATCCACACGATGCGCACGACTGGTCGTTTCGGTCGATGAAGCCGTGGCAACCGTGGCATTGCATGCGGAAGGTCTCTTCCCGCGGAACGATTGCCTCCCATAACTGCTTGGCGTCGCTGTCTCGCAGAAGCTGCACTTCCCCGGCCTCGAACCAGACTCCTCCGCAGCGACCACAGTGGTCGACCAGCAAGGTCTTCCGCTGTCCGACAGCCACCCTGCCAATCGGCGTCTTCTCCATCATGACGCCGAGGCAGACCGGGCAGGGATATCGTATCTCGAGCTCAGGCATCCAGAATCCCCTTGGAGTGCGGCTTTTCCCCGACGCGCTGCACGTCGTGGAAGGCGTACACCAGCACTCCCGACTCGGTGATCTCGATCTCCGCCAGTTCGCGCCCATGCATGGCGTCCAGAGCCTGCTTGGCAGTCTCCGGGGTTATCGCCAGCTCACTGACTACTTCAACCAGCGTGAGCTTGCCGTTGTGTTTACCCGCCAAACGCAGAATTTCCGCATCCAGGGTCTGAAGCCGCAGCTGTTCCTTCCGCCCCGCGAGCTGTTTGCGATACCCAAGCTTCCCCGCCAGCAACGCGACGCCCGCCGCCCCTGGCACTCCCACGGCGATGAGTAATGCAAAGATTGTCGTAGGCGCACCGAGTGCAACGCCAGATTGAAAAAAGCCGAGCAGCATGAACAGGGACAGCAACAGCAACACACCGCCACCGATGAGCCTTCCCACCCGCGTACCTCTGCGTTGAAGAACGAACTACGGACTGCGAAATCAGAACTGCGAATTGCGAACTGCGCAAATGAAAAATCGGTTCATGCTCTTCTATCCGCAATCCGCAATCCGCGCTTCGCAGTTCGCAATCACAGTCGCACTTCACAGTTCGCAGTCCGTGATCCGCAATGCGCAGGGCCGCGGCCGGCCGCAGCGTAGCTGGCGGGGACCTCAGATCTCGCCTGCAAGCCGCTGTCGATGTACTCGAAGCTCTGGGGGGCGACGCACAATTGGAGCAGGACGAGAATGCGTTCCTCATCCGAGGCTACAGCTGCCCCCTGGCGGCCATTATCCCGGAGCATCCAGAGACATGCCAGTTCGCAGTCGCCTTGTTAAGTGAGGTGGTCGGAGTTCAGATGCGGGAGCGTCGTGACAAGGGCGGCCGGCCCCGCTGCTGTTTCGAAGTCGCCATCAATAGCGAGACCGCCGCCTGACTTACTGGGGAAGCCGCCGCACCACGGCTCGAAACTCCCCCTCCTCGAAGCGCGCCTGGGGGCCATAGTCAGCAGACGGATTTGTCGTCTGAGCTTCGAACGCGAAGGTGCCGTCAACCAGTCCGCCCGCTCCGTTATAGGTATTCAGCGTTACGGACCCGGTCGCGGAGCTCGTGGTCTGGTATACGAAGTTGACCCCATCTCCACCTATGAGCTGCGTCAGTGAAGCCTGCCCGGTCTGCAGGGGATAAGTGCCCGGCCCGTTGAGAGCAAAACGGAGAAGCACAGTCTCGAACGGGTTTTGCGGCTGGCCACGCGGTCGCGAGCCGAAGATATACAGCGTGTCAGGACCGGTTTCGCGGTCAACGAGCAGAGCGGAAGCATCCCCTTCCCACGCGCTTCCTGCCCATATCCCGGTAAACGGCATGTCGAGCGTCGGCCGTTCGGATTCACTGCAGCTCAGCAAAGCCGCGACAAGGAGGAACGGGTACCAGGTACGACAAACGACGCGCATGAGGTCTCCCATCAAAAAGGTCGACTAAAACAGCTTCAATTCAACGGCGAACTTTCTCGCGATGAATCAAACCCCGTGAGCGGTACCGGAGTCACTCTCGCCGCCCCTTGTCTCGCCGGCCCGACGCGGGTGACAGGTCGATCAGAATGGCAATCACGATTCCGACCACTGGCCAGAGCGACCATTCCCCTCCGAACCAGTGCTGCACGGCCGAGTACCAGAGCAGCGTCGTCGGGGCGAAGAAAAATCCCAGCACCGGCCAGAGGAGTGTCGCGAACATGCCTGTGAACCAGCTCGACAGAAACCAGAGCACCAGGATGACGAGCCGGGGTGTAGCGAGGGCGAAAACCACTAGCAAGCAGGGCATCTCGAGTTACCTCCGAACGTTGCCGCCTCGCGCTCAGCTCCCGTGCGCCCCTGATTGGCGTCAAAGCGCTTTCTGTCGAGCCGGAGCGAGCGCGCTGCGCCTTCGCGACGGCACTCCTCGCCGTTACAGACTTGTAGCGTGGCGGCGGCGCGTACTGGAGGTATTATAGTACCGAAACCACCACCAAGGAGAAACCATGTCCACCCCCACATCTTCGTCCACGACCGCTATCGCGCAGGAGCTGGTAGACCTGTGCCGAGTTGGCAAGAACATGGACGCCATCGACAAGCTGTACTCGCCTAAAATCGTTAGCATCGAGTCTATGGGAAATGAGGAAATGCCGGCTGAGATGAGCGGTATAGACGCGATCCGCCAGAAGAACAAATGGTGGGTCGACAATAACGAAGTGCACTCTGCCGAAGTAAACGGACCGTTCGTCGGCGAGCGTGAGTTCGCGGTGCACTACAACTACGAGACGACGTTCAAACCCACGGGCCAGCGGATGAAGATGACGGAGATGGCGCTGTATACGGTGGAAGGCGGCAAGATCGTCAAGGAGCATTTCTTTTACAACACTGGCGGCGCGTGAGCGCGAGGAGCTAGTGGACCGGGTTCCGGATATTTGGAGGTGTTGCAGCGCACCAGTATCTGGAACTCGGCCCACCAGCTCGGCGCCCCCTAGCGTGAATTGGCGCTCCGTATCTATCCGACTCGTGCGCGATGAATAGACCAATCTCTCGTCGAAAGTTGCTACGGAACGCTGCCATAACCGCGGCTGCATATGCGATTCCCCTGCCCATCGGCGCATGCGAGAACGAAGCGGTCGAGCGCGAGCCAGTGAGCACGCCTGTGCCGCCTGAGCAAGTCTCTGATCCGGACCGCGCGCGCCTCGCGGCCTGGACGACGGCGCTGCGCACGGAGGCCCAGGCGGCGGGAGAGACGCCTCTGGGCCGGAGCGCGTCCCGCGTTGGCGAGCTGGCCAGCGGCACTCCGTACGAACCGTTCACGCTCGAGGAATATCTCCGGGCGGGCGGTAGTCCGCTGCGCACTGAGCCCCTTACGCTCTCACTGACACGCTTCGATTGCGTGACGTTGGTGGAAAGCTGCCTCGCTGTGGCTCGGGTCGCTGAGAGCGACGGGGCGCCTTCGTGGGAGCGGTTCGGGAGCGAAGTGGAGCGGATGCGTTACCGCGGCGGAGAACGGCGGGAGTTCACTTCCAGGCTGCACTATTTCAGCGAGTGGATCGCCGACGGCGCGAAGCGCGGACTGCTCCGCGATCTGGGCTCGGAGCTGGGTGGCGTTGAGGATGCGCGGCTGCTTCGCTTCATGACGGAGCATCGCAAGAGCTACCTTGCCCTGGCAGACAGCACCGTGTTCCGCGAAATCGGGGCGATGGAGCGCCGGTTGGATGGCCACCCGCGCCGAGTAATTCCTACGGAGCGGATTGCCAAGGTGGCGGACAGCATTGAGACCGGCGATGTGCTGGGATTCGCGACCGGGATTTCGGGTCTCGACGTGACGCACTCCGCCTTTGCTTATCGGGATGCGCAGGGGATTCTCCGGGTTCTGCACGCGCCGCTTTCGGGCGGAGCGGTGGAGGTGACGCGATTGACGCTGCCGGAGTATGTAACGGCTATTCGCAGGTCTACAGGAATTCTGGTCGCGCGGCCACTGAGGGGTTAGGCGGGAAGGTCTTCTACCTGTAAACCTTGAGCGGTGGCCTTGGTCTACCTCCTACCCGTCCCCCCACTCACCCGCCACACCGTATTCCCAACGTCATCAGCCACCAACAGCGCCCCGCTCCTGTCCATCGCCACCCCCACCGGCCGCCCCATCGCATCGCCATTCTTTCTGACGAACCCCGTCAACACATCGATCGGAGATCCGTTCGGGCTATCACCGCTGAACGGCACGAAGATCACCTTGTAACCACTCCGCGGCTTGCGATTCCACGAGCCGTGCTGTCCGACGAACATTCCGCTGCTGAATCGTTCTGGCAACGTCGACCCTTGCGAGTAGGCCAGTCCGAGCGATGCTGTGTGGGGCCCCAACGCGTAGTCCGGTGAGATCGCCTTAGCCACCAGGTCGGGCCTCTTAGGCTTCACCCGAGCATCCACGTTCTGACCGAAGTAGCTGTACGGCCAGCCGTAGAACCCGCCGTCCTGAACGGCAGTCATGTAGTCAGGCACCAGATCCGAGCCGAGCTCGTCACGTTCATTTACCGCGGTCCACAAAGCACCACTCTCTGGAACCCACGCCAGTCCCACGGGATTACGCAGCCCCGATGCGAAGACGCGGTATTTGCCTGTGGCGGGATCCACCTCCCAGATCGCCGCGCGACCCTCTTCCTTGTCGATCCCGTTCTCGGCGACGTTGCTGTTGGAGCCGATTGCTACGTACAGCCTCGTCCCTTCCGCATTCGCTATGACGTTCTTGGTCCAGTGATGGTTGAGCGGCCCCGCCGGAAGGTCCACAACCTTGACCGCCGGCGCCGCGATCTGCGTCTGACCTTCGCTGTACGGAAAACGCACGACCGCATCACTATTCGCGACGTACAGCACGTCGTTCACCAACGCCATCCCAAATGGTGAATTCAGCCCCGTCAGGAAAGCTGACCGCGTCTCCGCGACGCCATCGCCATCGCTGTCTCGCAGAAGCGTGATCCGGTTGGCGCTCGGCACGGCACCGCCTGCCTTCCTGGTGATCAGCTTGGCGAACCACCCCTTGATCCCCTTGTTGTCCTCCGGACGTGGCGGAGCGTTGGTTTCCGCCACCAGCACGTCGCCATTCGGCAGAACGTAGAGCCATCGCGGGTGGTCCAATCCTCCGGCGAAGGCGGCCACGGTCATGCCCTCCGCCGCCACCGGCTTTTCACCGGCCGACCAGCCCTTGGCTGTGACGGCGTTCGTCGTCGGGATCAGGCCTTCATTGGGCTTCAAAAGCGTCGGACGCGGGCCCATGCCTGCGGAAACGGGGAGACGCGCCTCCACTCCGCAGGCGGCGAGAGCCAGAACTGCCGGGATGACGACCCCTGCTTTTACGATGTAGAACGGTATCATTGCAACGGCTGTGATTAGTGTGGTGATTCGACAAGAGAATGCAGTTTGACGCGTGCCGCATTCGACCCCGGTTACTCGGCCAGCGTCCCAGGCTGAAAACTTCTCCTTTTCCGAACATGGTGCACTACTTCGGTTTTGTGCTAAAAGACGCTCGCACTCAATCCCGTTGTTAGAGAAGCCACCGCCACCGACGGGCCGTGTCAATGCGGCCGGCGCCGGCGCGGTGACCGCTTCACCTTGGGCGTTGCTCTACGGCTTGGCAGAGTGCGTTCCGCTTCCTCGCACCATTGCAGTAGCGCTCGGCTAACGTGACTTCCGTAACTCAGCGTCAGCAGCCAGTTCGGGAGGTTGGGATTGCTGGCGTACTCCACGGTAATACGCTCCGCGATTCCGGCGTAGGTCGCTGCGAGCTCCTCCTGTCTCTGCCGGAATTGCGCGAGTAGAGCCACTGCCGCGCCCGGGCTCCCCTCCCTGGCGAAGAAAAGCTTGAGGAGAATTTCATTGCGCCCGGGCTGCGACTCCGCAGGCTCCGCGAGCCAGGACGCGAGGACCTGGCGACCACTTTGGGTGATCTCGTAGACGGTGCGACGTGACGAGCCACCCTTGGGCAGCGGACCGATCAGTCCGTCTCCATGCAGCGATTTCAGCATGGGGTAAATCTGCCCGTAGCTCTCCACCCAGAAGTAGCTCACGCTCTGTGCGAAAAACTTTCGAATGTCGTAGCCAGACATGGGCTCGACCGTGAGTGCCCCCAGAATCGCATACCGACTTCTGTTCTCAGCCATGTCGAAAAATATATCAGGCTGATATAGTTAAGCATCCTATATATCTGGCGGATATAGTTACCCTCACCTGAGGTACTACGCATGCAAACGACCGGAAGGACGGTTCGCTGGGCAGTCGGGTTGATCGGCTTGGCAACGTTGAGCGCGATGATGGCGAGCTGTTCATCTTCGCCTCGATCGAGGGCTCCGGAGTTGCCGCTCCCGGTAACCCGCGTGCCATTAGCCGTAACTGCGGATTCACTCTTCTGGCGCATTCTGCACGCCGGTGCGTACGACAGTATTCCGGGCGCCCTGTTTCTGCTCAAGGCTGCCTACCTCCAGAATCCGGCTGACCCGGTGACTGCCGCCCACGTCGGCTTCCTGCACGCTTGGCGCATCGCAGAGCGTGCGCGGTCTTCGCAGGTGACACCAGCGATCACAGACGATGCCATCCTCGCTCGGCGTTACTTCGACCAGGCAGTGGCGCACGCTCCAGCCTACGACGCCAGAATTCACGGCTTCGGCGCCGTGTTCAGGATGGTGGAAGGCGACATCCATCGGGACCGGGAACTCTGGGCGGAGGGACTTCGCCAGGGCCGTGAGGCGATCAAGGTGTGGCCCGAATTCAACTGGTTTACCATTGGGTACGCGCTGAGCGGGAAGGCGGATACGTCAGCGCTCTTCCGTGAGGGACTCGAGATGCAGTGGAAGACGGTCGATGCCTGCGGCCGAACGACAGTTGATCGTTCCCAGCCAACAGCCGAGAGTGCGTTCGCGGCGCTTCGCACGGAAACAGATCCATTCCGGCTGCGCGCATGCACCAACAGCTGGATTGCTCCGCACAACATGGAAGGCTTCTTCCTGAACATGGGCGACATGGTCGTCAAGTCCGGGGATTGGCGCACCGCTCAGAAAATCTACCTGCTCGCTCAGGGAGTAGACGCCTATCCCTCGTGGCCATACCGTACAGTGCTCGAAGCGCGCATCCGCGACGCCGAGCAGAATGTTGGAGTATTCCAGCGTGAGAATGGCCCGTTGATGTTCCGAAGCAAGTTCTCCTGTTCAGCTTGCCATGAGAGTGGCACACCCTGATATCCGTGGCTGAGGCGTAGTCACTCCCCGTGCACAAACCATCGCCACGAGAGCGACCCAATGCGAACGGTGAAAAGGGCGTCGTAGTCGCCTTGCTGGGCATGGCCGGGCTGCTTATCTGGCTGGGCTACACGAGAAATCCCGATCTCAAGGTGCCGTAC
>JACDCM010000345.1 GCA_013817545.1 Gemmatimonadaceae bacterium
GGTGCTGAGTCTGTGCGCGATGATGAATGACGTGCGGCCCTCCAGAAGCTTGTCCATGTTTTCCTTTACCGCGCGCTCGGATTCGGTATCGAGGGCACTTGTCGCCTCGTCGAATACAAGGACCGGGGGCCGATGATACAGTGCGCGAGCTATCGCGATGCGCTGACGCTGGCCGCCGGATATGGCGATTCCGCTCTCGCCGATGCGTGATTCGTAGCCCATGGGGAGCCGCTCGATGAACTCGTGCGCATTCGCGACTCGAGCCGCCCACAGCACCGCATCCATGTCCGGCTCCTGCTCGCCGAAGGCAATGTTTCGTGCGATGGTATCGTCGAAGACGTGATTTTCCTGAAGGACAAAGCCGATTTTTCGGCGGAGATCACGGTAGTTGAGCCGGCTTAGCTCAACGCCATCGTAAAGGATCGTCCCCTGCGTTGGCTCGAGCAGACCCGAGAGACACTTGATGAGGGTCGTCTTGCCCGAGCCGCTGCGTCCGACGATGGCGATCTTCTTGTTCGGGGTCACTTCGAATGTGATGCCATCGAGAATGGCGGGCGACTCGGGTCCGCCGTAGCGGAATCCGACATCGCGGAAGCTTATCCTGCCTTCCAGCGTGCGAACCGGAACCAGGCGCGAGTGATCATACCCCTGCTCGGGATCGTGCTCGAAGACATCGTTCAGCCGATCCAGCAGAACCGTCACGATCTGCAGGTTGTCCCACAGCTGCAGCAGCGTCAGAATCGGCGCGTTGGCGAGCGCCACCAGGGTATTGAACGCAACCAGCGCGCCGATGGTGAGGTTCCCCTGCATCACCTGATGTGCCCCAGCCCACAGAAAGAGAATCACCGAGAGAACGGTGAGCATCTGCACGCCGCCGTCGTATGTGAGCACGGTGAAATCAGCCTTGAAACGTTTCTTCGCGACCTGGTTGAACTCGTTCAGCATCAATTCCCGAAACGATCCTTCGGCACCCATCGCCTTGACCGTCTCGATTCCCTTGATCGCGTCGATCTGATAGGAGAAATACTTGCCGAATGCCTTCTCCAGGTCATCGTAGATAGGCTGGAGCCAACGCGCCGAAAAGAACATGAGCAGCGCGTACAGTGGCGTGATGCTCAAAAAAACGAGCGTCAGCAGCGGACTGTAGATGAACATCAGCACCAGCGTCGCGGCGAGCTGTGCGACCGCCGTGAGGGCGTTCACGCCGTGCTGCACGAGGAACTCGCGAACCTGCCGCACTCCGGCCAGCCTGCGCTGAATGTCGCCCGTGCGCCGCGTGTTGAAGTACGACATCGGCAGAGCGAGCAGCTTGCGCGTAAGGAAATCGAGCGTCGCGGTGTCGATTCGTATGGCGACGAAACTGAGGAGATAACGCTGCACTACGAGGCCGGCCATCATGAAGCAGAGAATCGCGATCATCGAAAAGACGATGACGCGAAGTAGCGCGACGTCCTGATCGACGAGCACGCGATCGACGATGACCTGGGTGAAGACTGGCAGCGCCATCTGCAACGCGCTGACGATGAGTGCGAGTCCCACGGCCTGCGCGAAGATACGCGAGAACGGCTTGACGAACGGCCACAGCCATGCCGAGCGTGATTGCGCTTCCGGCGCAAAATCGAAATCGGTCGTGTAGTCGAACAGCGCAGCGTAGCCGGTCCACTTGGCGGCAAAGTCCTCGCGGCGCATACGACGCCGCCCTGTAGCTGGATCAGCTATCCGGACGTGGGTGTCGCTCACGTCATAAACGACTATCCAGTGATTGCCTTCCCAATGGGCGATGGCGGGAAGTGGCATGTCGGAGAGGTTCCGCGCGGATGCCTTCACCGATCGCGCGGCCAGGCCCAGCTCAGTCGCGGCATGACAGATAGCCTTGAGGCTCGTGCCATCGAGGCTGGTGTGCACGAGCTGCCTGATTCGCGCGAGGCTGATCTTGCGGCCGAAGTGCTGGCAGACCATGCCGAGCGCGGCCGCGCCGCAGTCCATCTCGTCCACCTGCCGCACATGATTGAAGGTGCGGATACGCCGTGCTTTCTTGGCGAACTTGCCATCTTCAGTGGCGAATGGCGCGGACGGCGCAATGGCGGCTTCGGCCTCCATTGTCGACCACTCCATCGTGTATTGCACCTGGTCCGGTCCGATCTTGTCGTGAACCGTCACCTCCGCCGGAAGCATTTCCTGAGCGAAGTCCAGAGGAAATAGCGCGGTGTGTCGCTGGGCGTACACGGGCAGACGCGATTCGATCTGCGCGCGAAACTCCGGGTGTTCATCGAGCAGGTCCTGGTAGTTCTCCGGTGGCAGACGGAGCAAGCGGCAGGGGTTGAGCGCCTCGACGCTCTCCGCGCGCGGCACGTCCGAGAACGCCGAGACCTCACCGAAGAAGTCGCCTTTGCGGAGGTAGGCGACATTCCGCCGGCGGCTGTCTTCAGTGAAGACGCGCAGTCGCCCTTCTTCCACGATGTACATCGGACCCGCCTCATCGCCCTGCCGGAAGACCAACTCACCCTCGGCGATGTTCACCGGTTCGAGTGCGGCGACAAGCGCTTGAATGGCGTCGCCGGGCAGCTCGGCGAACGGAGTGAACTCGCGAAAGAATGCCTGGAGATGCCTGTGCTTTATCTGCAGCTCGACGTACTGCCTTATTTCCGGCCTGCTCTTGACGAGCGCATCGAATACGGACTTGTCGAGCCTGAGCACCTCGACATCGCTGGAGGCACGGACAGTCGCCGTGCGCCTGGCGTGGTCCAGCAGCCCGATCTCCCCGAAAGTGTCCCCGGGGCGGAGCGCGTTCAGAGAGATCTCCTCGCCGTTATCGCCGCTCTTTACGAGGCGCGCTCGACCTGAAAGGAGGATGTAGTACGCGTCGCCAACTTCACCCTCTCGCACGATTGGCGCGCCAAAGCTGAAGGACGCCGGAGTGAAGCTGTTCTTTACCAGCTCCTTCGCGTCGGGCGGAAGGAACTTTAGTATCGGCAGGTCGTCCAGCACAGCGCGCGGATCGCTCATGGATTGCAGCTCACATTGTCATGAGCCAGCGAACGCGCTGGCGGGTCTCATATCCTGCCACACTTCGGAGCACACTCTGCTCGGCGCGCTCGCGAACAGCTGGGTCGTCCGCGGACGGGAGTCGCTTGCTTGCGATGTGATACAGGCGATACCCTCCATTTACCGCGACGGGACCGAGTATTTCGCCTTCTCTGGCGCCGAGGAAGCGGTCCCGCAGACTCCGATCGATTTCCTCGAGGAAACCTTGCTCCTCACGCACCTGAGACCTGGACGAGGCGGCGACGTCGGCCAGCGTCATGTCGTCTTCGCGGAGACACAGCGCCGCCTCGCGCGCCATATCCTCACGCTCGAACGCGAGAGATGGGTGGCTGAACCAGATCCAATCCAGATGATGCATTCCAATGTGTTCATGGATTGCGCGTGGCGTCATGATGGCCTTGCGAAAGTAGTTGAAGGCCGTCTCGAGGCGCGCCACGATCGGTAACCGCTCACGGCAGCGCTCGGCCGAAACGCCGAGGAGGCCGTGCTCCGCCACACCGGCCGGGAAACGCTGAGTTTCGCGTGCGACGTCGGTCTCATCATCAAGCCAACCCTCGGACCGCGAAGTGAGGTAATCATGCATTGCCGCCCGTGCCGAGAGTCGTTTGGCCACCCGCTTAATAGCTCCTGAGCAGACCATTTCGGAGTGCATCGCGCCGGCGACCTCGGTTGCATTAACTGGATACTTCGGTGCAAAGCCGGTTACACTGTCGGCCCAGCGCTTTTGCAGCAAAGTGCGCCGAATATACGACATCCACTCCTCCGCGCTTAGCCCCCACCTTGCGAGCCATGCCTCCGCGTCCGCCGCCGCAACGAGGTCTCGCTCATATCGGAAGTCCGCGGCGGCGGCTTCCACGGCGGATGGCGAAAGGTCTTTTTCGGTGGCTGACAGTCGTTTGAGGCATGCAAGACCTTGAGCCACACTGGTTTCAAGCGCGGTCCACTCTCCCCAGAGAGCTCCAGCCAGGACGACGTCCTCCCAATAGAAGGTTTGCGTCGCCACGCTGAATACTGGTTGGCCAAGGAGTCGCGACGTCATGGAGGGCGAACCGGCGGGAGAAAGTTGGGCGACGCCACAGAGTCATTGCGAGGACACGAAGTGGCCGAAGCAATCCCCCAGTTAGCGTAAGCGGAAAGTCGAGTATGGGCGGGAAGGGGTGGAGTGTCAACCGGGCTCAGTGTGCGGGAGCCCCTTGCGGCTCATCCACTTTCAACTGTCCTGATTTCGCGCCCCCGCATCCACAAGATCGTCAATGTGGACGCGCGCCAGGGACCGCCCAAGCAGCCACCGCACTCGTACCAGCAAGCAAAGCGCGACTGTAGCGAGCCCTGCGACAAAACCCCACCACAGTCCCGCAGGTCCCAGTTCCGTCTGAAAACCCAGATAAAAACTGATTGGGGTCCCGATGAGCCAGTAGGCCAGCATCGTAACCACGAACGGAGTTCGGGTGTCTCCGAGACCGCGCAGCACGCCCGTCGCCACAATTTGCAAGCCGTCAAAGACCTGAAAGACGCCAGCTATGGGAATCAGC
>JACDCM010000346.1 GCA_013817545.1 Gemmatimonadaceae bacterium
TGGCATGGCCACGGTCTTCCTGGCGCGCGACCCGCGGCACGATCGTCAGGTCGCCGTGAAGGTACTGCACCCCGACCTCGCGGCGTCGATCGGGTCCGAACGATTCCTCCGAGAGGTACGGATTACCGCCCGGCTCAGCCACCCGCACATCCTGCCGCTTCTGGATTCCGGCGAGAGCGACGGTCTGTTGTATTACGTCATGCCATTCATGGAGGGGGAGACGCTGCGCGCGCGAATGGATCGCCGCGGCGCGCTGCCCGTTGCCGACGCCGTCGTAATCGCACGAGAGGTCGCTGATGCGCTCGGCTACGCTCATAGCCGCGGCATCGTGCATCGCGACATCAAGCCGGAAAACATCCTGCTGGATTCGGGCCATGCGCTTGTGGCGGACTTCGGCATCGCGCGCGCGGTGGACGAGGCGGCTCCCGACCGCATCACAGCGACCGGTTTCGCAGTCGGAACGCTGCAGTACATGAGCCCTGAGCAATCGGAGGGGCGACGCGATGTGGACGCGCGAAGCGATCTCTACTCGCTGGGCTGCGTCTTGTACGAGATGTTGGCCGGCGCGCCTCCCTTCAGCGGACCGACCGCGCAGGCGATCATGGCGCGACGCTTCACCGAGCCTGCACCATCCGTGCGTCAGGCGCGGGAGTCCGTCTCACCAGAGCTCGACGTCGTGGTGCGCCGCGCCCTCGAGCGTACGCCAGCGGACCGGTACCAGACGTCGGCCGAGCTGGCCGTCGCCCTCGCGTCAGTCGGTACGGCGACGCCACCTGAACCCGCGTCCGTCCGAAGCAGGAGTGGATGGCGGTTGGCCGCCATCTCCACTGCGTTGGTTGCGGTATTGGTGATCGCGGGGCTCGCATGGTGGGGGGGGCGGGGCGCGGCGACCCCGTCCACCGATGGCAATGCGGCTACCATCGCCGTTCTGCCCTTCGTCAACATGAGCGTGGACGCCGAGCACCAGTACTTCGCCGACGGCCTCACCGACGAGCTGATCACCAGTCTCTCCCGTGTGGAGGGGTTGAAAGTTGCCTCACGCACCTCCTCGTTCGCCTTCAAGCAGCGGGACCTCGACGTGCGGGAGATTGGTCGGCGGTTGGGTGTGCACTCCGTGCTCGAGGGAAGCGTGCGCCGGGGCGACGGCCGCATTCGCGTGTCCGTGCAGCTTGTTACCGTGACCGACGGATATCAGCGTTGGTCCCAGGCATACGACCGAGACGCGCAGGACGCGCTAGTGATTCAGGAGGATATCGCGGGCGCCATCGTCGAGACTTTGAAGGGACGGCTCGGCTCCGGCAAGCGCGACGCCGTCCGCGGGGGGACGACGGACCCGGAGGCCTACGACCTGTATCTCAGAGGTCTTTTCTTCCGCTACCGGCGCACCGAAGACGGGCTGCGACGCGCGGTCAGTAATTTCCGTGAGGCGGTGCAGCGTGCGCCGAACTTCGCGCGCGCGCACATGGGGCTCGCCGAAGCGTATGCGGTGTTGGGATTCTACGACTACGAACCCGCGCGAGAAGCCTTCCCCGCAGCGGCCGCGGCGGCCACACAGGCGCTGCGTCTCGATCCCGCACTCGGTGCCGCCCACGCCACGCTCGGATACGTGGCCCTCTACCACGACTGGGATTGGCCGCGCGCCGAGGAGGAATTTCTTCGGGCGATAGAGCGGGATTCCAACTACGCCACCGCTCACCAGTGGTACGCGAACTTCCTCGCGGCGATGGGCCGGTTCGAAGAGGCGGAGCGCGAGATGCGGCGGGCGCAGGCGCTGGATCCTCTCCTGCTCATCGCCAGCGCGGCCCTCGGCTGGGTGTTCTATCACCAGGGTGACTACGAGCGCGCTGCCGCTCAGTACCGCTCCACGCTCGAGCGCGACTCGACGTTCACACTTGCGCACCTTTGGCTAGGCCAGTCGTTGGAGATGCTGGGCCGCAAGGACGAATCCCTGGTAAGCTTGCAGCGCGCGGCAACGCTGTCCGGCGAGGGCGCCATCTTCGTTGCGGCACTCGCTCGGTTGCATGCCGTACGCGGGGAGCACGCCGAAGCCGAACGGTTGCTCAGCCGCCTGGAGAGCGGCCGGAACGCTCCTGCGTTCGAGATCGCGAAGGTGTACGCTGCGCTGGGGCGACGCACAGAGGCGTTTGGTTGGCTGGAGCGTGCATACGAGCAGCGCTCCCATTCGATGGTGTTTCTGCGCGTCGACCCGCAGCTCGCCACGCTCAGGAAAGATCCGGCCTTCGAGCGGATCGTGAAACGGGTGGGATTGTGACTGCCAAGTCGGTGCTCATCGTTGGTTCGGGCCATCTCGCCTACCGAGTCAGGAAGCTCGCCGTAACCCGAAGGTATGACGTCAAGCATCTCGGCTACGACGTATTTCGCCGGCAAGACAGCAGCGATGAACCGGCCTACGACATCATTGCGCGCACGCTGCGCGGTCTGGACCTCGCCTCACTGGCGATGGTGTTCCTCGTCGACGATCACGACGAACGCAACCTGCAGCTATTGCTCGGGCTGAGTTCCCTGCGGAAGGACCTGCCGATCGTAGCCTCGCTCTACAACGAGAACATCGCTCCACATCTGCAGGCTGCGCACCCAAACACACGAATACTCAATCCGGCAAAGATCGCTGCGCCTGCCTTTATCGATGCATTGAATGCGCCGCTTACGCGTTCGCTCATCTATGTCCCGCCGAAAATTGCCGCGGCACCCGCGACCGCGCGCTCCGACAACCTGATAAAGGCACTGGTGGGTGGCTTCCTGGTGCTGACTGGGACGGCAACCGTTTACTTCCATTCCGCCGAACATCTGTCGTGGCTGGATGCGTTGTATTTCGTCACCGTCACGGTGGCGACTGTCGGCTATGGTGACATCAGCCTCCGGGATTCCGCTGCCGCGAGCAAGATCGTCGGCATCGGTCTCATCCTCGGTTCGACATTTTTCATCTGGATGATCTTCTCCCTGACCGTGGACCGCATCATCAAACGGCGCGTTCAGCTCGCTCTCGGCAGAAAGAGATATGCGAAGCGGGGACACGTCATTCTGTGTGGACTGGGGCGCCTTGGTTTTTTCATTGCCGAGGGGTTGCTGGAACGCGGCGAGAACCTTCTCATTGTCGAGAAGGACGAAGATTCTTCGACGATCGAATACTTCCGTTCCCGGGGAGCGGACGTTTACATCGGCGACGCGCGGCTGCCGCGCGTGCTGCGGGATGTAGCAGTGACGAGGGCCAAGGCGCTCTACTCGGTTGTCAGCAATGACATCGTGAACCTCGAAATCGGGCTCAATGCCAGGTCGTTCGAGCCGAACCTGCGGATCATTCTCAGGATATTCGATGAATCAATGTCTCAAGTGATCAAGGAGCACCTGGATATTCACCTGACGCTCAGCATGTCGGCCATTGCCGATGAAAAATTCTTCAGTCACTCGCCACCTCCTCCGCAACTCGATGAGCAGCTGGAGCCTCCGCCACCGTCGCCCGCATCACCGCTGCTGCCTGTGTCAGCACCTTGAATCGAGTTGCTTGCGTCGCCCCAGCTGCTCCCGCCACCGGCTCCTGAAAAAGCACCACCGCCTCCAAATTCAGGCATCGCATCGTCGGACACGCCGCCATCAGCGCCTCGACCATCGAAGTGGAGATACAGCGGCGCATCCCCGCCCGAGGATATCACGCCGGTGTCACTGGACTTCTTTTTCGGCTTTGGCATCTGGATTCGGGGATCCTTCGTCATGAATTTCGGCGTGCCCCAAATGTCGGCAGGTGGCGTCATATTGAATTCATCGCGGTACAGCTCGAGTGTGGCGTCGTACTGCGCGTGGAATGCCTCCGTTTGCCTTTCGCTGGGTACGAGTTCCGGGTTGTGATCGAAATCGCGTTTTAGTACATCGCGACAGAACTCCCGATAGGGCCGGCTGAATAGCAGATGCTCGTGCCACACCTGATCAATCACCTTTGGAGGCGTGACGCTGCGCTCGCTCACCATGCCGAGATACACGAACTTTCGGTATTCTTCGATCGCGCGCAGGGAAAACGCACTTGTCCATCCCAGTTTTCGAGCGAGCTTGCTGGCAAAGGCCTGGGTCGACGGATCCGTTCCGCCGAAGATCTTCCGCACGTGATCACTCAGCTGAGGTGGCACAAGGTCATCAAAGTGATACTGCTTCAAGCGGAGCCAGAGTTGCTTTTTCATTCCGGAAAGATGGTTTTCTGTCGAACTACCCGACAGGCTCGTGCTTCCTTCCCCATTCTCTACGAAACGATCATTAGCGTGTGCCGTGGTTACCAAGACCGCCGCCGGTGAGGTGCTTGATGACAAACAGCACGGCCAGTACGAGAATGATTGTCCCAAAGACGCGCACCCAGCGTGGCGCGCCTGGCGTCGGTCCGCGAATGGGCCTCAGTCCGGGGTCATCCACGGTGTTGCTCTCCTCGCGCTGTTTCCGCCGACCGTACGGGCTCATGCCTCGTGGCTTGTACACCGACAACGTCGTGGCCACGAGCAACACCAGCAGGGCGGCAGCGGCGTCGAACACGAGTTGAATCCTCAGCCCGCGCAGATCGGCACTGGACAGTGT
>JACDCM010000347.1 GCA_013817545.1 Gemmatimonadaceae bacterium
TCTGACATCTACCGTCACCGTATCGCCGATTCGAACCCGACTTAGCATCGCGCGAAGTTCAGTACCCGTCATCATCGGAGCGCCATTAACCGCGACAATCCGATCGTTGGTTTTCAAACCCGCTTTGCCCCACACGCTCCCCGGGTCGGTGATGAGCAAACTCAGCGAAGTCTCACCAGGAGGAAGCCACGCGCGAAGCCGGTAATCCGTAGCCGGCTGTCCGTCACGGCCGAGGGCTGGCGTCCACGATACCTGTGTTCGCAATCCCGCCAGCCTCAGGTAGCGATTGAAGTCGATCGCCTTGGCACCCCGCACATGCGCGTCGAAGAACGGACCGACTGCGCACCCGCACACCGACGTCACCGTTCGCTCAATGTCCTGTCCGGAAAAGCCGCGGGCGCCTGAGTACCGCTGCATCATCGCTTTCATGACATCGTCGATCGAGCGCCTGCCATCGGTCGCGTCACGCACCACGATGTCGAGCATCGCGCCGAGTAGCTCGCCTTGCAGGTGTGGGCTGGGGTCGTAGCCACCGAGCGAGTTTGGCGGAGACCCGTACTCCGCGAGGCTGGTTCGCTCAGCGGAGACGTGCGTGTATCCCGGATTGAAGAGGTAGCTCGCGATCAATCTCTCGAGGTGCCTTGTTCGCGTCGAGTCGCTCGTTCGAACGCCGGCTCTCCTCAGCAGCAGATCAGCGTAGAACATCGTCAGCCCTTCACTCCACCACAGCCCCCGTGTCCGGCCATTTGGCCGATAGTCGATGGTCCCACGCTCCGCCGGACGGATGCGCATGAGGTTCCACGTATGGACGTACTCATGCCCAGTCTCCTCGAAAATATCAGTAGGATCGCTGGCTAACTGCGCGCTTGGCGCTCCCATCGTAACCGAGTTGAGATGCTCCAGTCCGCCGTACGCACCATCCTGAAAAAGAAAGGTGAACTCCCGATACGGCGCCCCGGCAAAGAGCGCAATCGCCTCGCGTGCGAGCCGCTCGATGCCGCCGACGAAGGTCGACGTGTCAAAGGCAGTCGCATTTGGAAGGGGCCAATAAGCCACCCGGTGCGGAACGTCGTCCACCGCGAAGTTCCAGCTCTTGAGCCGGCCCACCAGAATGGGTGAATCGAGCAGGGTATAGGCGGTTGGAGCGAAGAACGTATTCGGATCGGACGTCGGCTCGAGCCCGGTTGCGATTAGCCACCCTTGGGGAAGTTCGAGCCTGACGTGAGAAGGTGCGAACGTCGCGCCGAGCATGTACATGAAAGCGTGTGGGCCACCAACCAGACCCCCGGTCGGCGAGAGGAAGGGGCGCCATGACGCGCGCTGAGAACCTTCCGCCGCCGGAAGTCTGATACGGTAACGCACCAGCGCATCGCCACCCTTGGTCACCACTCGCCAGAGCGCGCTGTCTCTCCGAACGACTGTCGCGTTGCCCGATGGTGTGCCGACGGTCAGCCCCTCGACGAAACGCCAGAACTGGTCGTCGTACTCGGGATGGGCGGCCATTGCGAGCTGGAAAGTGTCGGGCACATTCCGAACGCGCATCTGGACATCGAAGCCGGACAGGTTGCCGGAGTCGACGCGTAACGTGTAACTGATTACCGTCTGCGAATGAGCCAGCGCGACAGGCTCAGTCCTCGCAATCCGCCGAGGATCGCTCGCGATGCCAGCGGCAAGGGGCCGTTCAGCCTCACGCCTTCCGCCCCCCGCCTCCAGCGACTGAGCGGCTGCCTGCAAAGCGGAAAGCGAGAGTGCGAATGCGAAGCGAGTTACTGTCGACAAGGATCGGGTAGGCATTCGGGCGGTTAGACGGCAGGGGTTGAGCCGGACTCTCGAGTCTCACTACGATGCCACTCGCGCGCCCTTGGTTGACAGCCCGAGCCATTCTGATTCTTCTGCCTGGTCCGCCTCCCGGCTCCGGCTTCATAAGAGGCTTACTCTTGAAAACTCCCAGTTTACTCTCTCACCCAGCCCAATCGCGCCGCAGGCAGTATGACGCGAGAAATAAATGCTGGCTGTTACTGAAAATGGGATGTGAGATGATCCGGAAGCCGCTGACAACGGTCCGAAGTATCATTATCATCGGTTGTGCCCTGTGAAGCAGCTCAGGAGTCATTGCGAGCCGCGCAGCGGCGAAGCAATCTCCCTGTCCAGCTTTGAAGCAGCCCAGGAGTCATTGCGAGCCGACCTTGAGCCAACCGCAAACAGAACACGCGGTTGCGAAACGATCAGGACTCTGGAGAGCAAGCAGTGCCCAGCAATCTCATACCAGCCTTGACGCCAGCCGAATGGGCGGGGGTGCTCGCCAACCGGGCGAACCTGGAAGCTATACGGGATCAGTTCCTGGACACTCCCTTCTCCCCGCATGCCATTGCGGCGCTGCTTTTGTACGAGCAGCCGTTTGGCTTCTCCCCTCAGGACGTCGAAGATGAGGTTCAAGTGGCGGACTACTGCGACGTCATGGCAGGCGAGAACGATCTGGCCGGAAAATCTGCCGAGGCGGCAACCTTCCGAATGCTGGGCGGACGACACCGGGAGCGTGCTGACAGGATCGCCCTGCTCCTTCCACCCCGCAGCGGCACGGACATGCCAGCAAAGTGAAAGCGCGGTGCCCGAAACCCGGGAACCGCGCTTTTACCTCACGTGGGAGCTGGAACGAGGAGATTGCTTCGCCGCTGCGCGGCTCGCAATGACTTCGGATGCGGCTGGCAGCGACTTCAGAAGTCTGCAGGCACCGATTACCCGCCTCGTTTATGGCATCAATCAGTCGGCTACAGCTTCAGTCGCCGCCTTCTGAGCCGCCGGCGGCCGGCCTCTCTGCGCCCAATGTCCGCGTCCCGCGAACGGCTGTGAGCGCGCCGTCAGACGATCGTTATAATACGTCACAATACGCGACTTCACAGTTTCCTGCGTATCGCCGGTCACCGCATGGAACGGCGCATACCGCTGGCCGTCGCCTGAAACGTTGAACCACCACCACGCCTCGTTCTTGACCGTGCGCGACTTTTCGACAGCGCATGTGTAAGTTCGGCCGCCGTCTTCAAAGTTGAATGATTTAGTCAAAGCTGTCTCCGCCTGGGTGTTCGTCAATCTAACCGGTTGGGGCGAATTTCGCTGAAGAATCACGTTTTCGCGCAAATAGTCGCGCGTTCCTGGTGAAACTCCCGGTTGATGCGGACGTTTGTCGAGCGGTCGACACTTAGCTTCCAGCGCAGGTAGGGGCGGTGTTGCGGGGTAGTATCGGGGAAAAAGCACGATTTACTTGATTTGAGGGCATTTTTTTGGCTATTAACGTGGAACGCGGGGTTCTTGGGACGGCCATTCTTGCCATTGGTATCGCTTTAGCTGGATTTCTCGCCGGTAACGGTCTTGCGCGCGCGCGTTCATCGGACCGTTTCGTGACAGTAAAAGGTATCTCGGAACGGGAAGTGAGAGCCGACCTGGTGATCTGGCCACTCCGCATTGTCGCGGCAGACGATGACCTTGGCCGGGCGCATACCCAGATTCAGAGCAGCGTGCGGAGGATCCTCACGTTTCTTGCCGTCCAGCAGATCGACACTTCGCAGGCCGAGCTGCAGGACTTTTCGGTCTCGGACGCCGCGGTTAATCAGTATGGGGGGGGGACCCAGGTGGGCTCGCGTTATGTCATTCGCCAGACTGTCGTCGTTCGATCGGCGAATCCGGACAGAGTTCTTTCCGCTAGCCAGCGGATCGGCGAGCTGGTGAGTGCCGGTGTTGTACTTTCGTCCGGCGGCGAGTATGGATCGGGAGGACCAACGTTCATCTTCACGAAGTTGAACGAGCTCAAGCCACCAATGATCGCCGAAGCGACTGGTCGTGCTCGGGAAGCAGCCGAGCAGTTTGCCCGAGATTCACGAAGCACGCTCGGTGGCATTCGGCGAGCGAATCAGGGTGTCTTCGAGATTCTGCCACGGGATCAGGCGCCTGGTATTTCCGAAGGTAGCCAGATTGTCAAAACGGTGCGCGTTGTTTCGACTGTCGAGCATTTCCTCAAGGATTGACGGAACGTAATTGACTTCCTCGCATGTATCCCCAGGCGACCAGCGTGCTCTGGCACTCATTCGTATATCGCTGCTCGTTGGAGTACTGATCTTTGGCGCTCTGACGTGGTGGCTGCAAAGCGCTGGCGACCGTCCGACTTCCGACCCCTCATCGCTTCGCACACTGAGGATAGCGGGATTTGCCATCTGGGGCGCTGCTATCGCGCTACTGGCGTTCCTGCGTAGCCGGCTTGCCGGACTCTCAGACTCGACTCGCCGCTCGTACCTGGTAATAAGCTGGGGAGTGGCGGAAGCTGTAGCGCTATTTGGGGGGGTCGTCTACTTCCTGAGCGGCGACGCGCGCTGGTACGTCGCGGGTCTTTTTTTCATGATCGGCTCATTTCTCGTTTTTCCATTGCGCAAAGCCTAGTGGTGAGTTCCACATGGATCTGGGGAACCGGTCAAGCGGTACAGGTCACTCCCTGCTTCTGGTGCTGTGAGTCCATCGCAAGCCGAGTAGTCCTTGTGGAGATTCACGCTGACGGTCTCCTGACGGGCCGGCGGTAT
>JACDCM010000062.1 GCA_013817545.1 Gemmatimonadaceae bacterium
AGCCGAGGTCCATATGAACGAAATCATAGGGCGGCCACGGGCCCGATCGTTCGATTTCCACGCCTTCCAGCAGCTTTCCCTGCGTCACCACGAGAGCGCTGAAGTCCTGCCAGTGGGACCTGTCAACCAGAAATGCGATGCTGTGCGTCGTGTGCACATCCGCATTGCGCAGGTGTACGCCCGCGGTGGCGCTGGTGCGAAGCGCACGGAAGGTGTCGGTGGCGATCGCGGCGAGATCGGTCTCCTTCACGGCTCCTCCCTTCACCACCGCCTTCTTCAAGTGCACCCGCATCTCGCATCTCCCGTCGATGAGATGCATGCCATCGCTGAGAGCGGCGTAGTGCAGCTCTATCCAGCGAGTTAACTGGTCGCGTGATCGAAACACTGTGCCAAACGGCGCGGGAATAATGGTATGCCGTTCGAATACGCTCTCGACCACCTGCTGATAGTCATCGAGCTCGTTATCGCTCATCTCGACACGCGCGTATGGAGCCGGCCGGACGATCGCGCCGAGCTCTCGCACGATAACCGCAGATGTCTGCGGCGCGAGTGGCCCGTCCTCGCGCTCCAATAGCGCTGCCACTCCGAACACCTTCAGGCCGGTTACAGCCATTTCCGCCACCTCAAAAGGGCAATCAGTGCACCACCAATACCAAGTTGAAGCGCCATCATGATCCAGAACCCAAGGGGATGCCGCGCCATCGGTATGCGCTCGAAGTTCATCCCCCACATTCCGCTCACCACCACAAAGGGCACGCTCAGCGTCGCGATCACGGACAAACCCTTCGTTACCAGGCCGAGCCTGTTGGAAACCTGCGTCAAATAGGCGTCCAGCGTCGAGCTCAGGAGATCGCGTTGCGCTTCGAACGCATCGTTGATCCGCAACACGTGATCATAGATGTCGCGGAAGTATATCTGGGTTTCGTGGTTTAGCAGTGGGCTGGGACGGTTTGTGAGAACGTTGAAAACCTCGCGCTGTGGCGCCAGGTGTCTCCTGAGCGAGAGTACCAGCCGCTTGACGCTGAATACGCTGCGAAGCGCCTTGTCATCGAAATTGATGAAGACACGCTCCTCCAGTCCGTCGATGAATTCATCGACCTGGTCGATTATCGGGAAATACTCGTCGACCGAGGCGTCCATCACCAGATACATGAGTCGGCCGGGCCCACGCTCGAGTGCATCCGGACTTCGCATGACGCGCTCGGCAATGAGCGCGCAACTATGAGAGGGCCCGGCATGCGTCGTGACAAGAAAATTCGGTCCCAGAAAGAAGCAGAGAACCCGCGTCGCGAGATCGTACGGATTGTCGGTCTTGTCATCGAAGACCACGCCGCGAATGATCGTAAAGAGGTAACCGTCGTACTCCTCGATCTTCACCCGGCTATCAGGGTTGAGCGTATCCTCGACCGCCAGCGGGTGAAAATTGAAGATTTTCTCGAGCACAGCGTGCTGATGCCGGCTGGTGACGTCGACATCTACCCAGATCATGCCTTCGCCCGACTTGATGATCTCGCGCAGGTCGCGTGGCGCCAGCTCGGTGCGCACCTCGCCGTCGCGCCCGCGGTAGTAGCTCCGCGGCACACTGGCGTTGCGTGCCGTCGCCGACTGCTCGCCAGTAGAAACCAGGCCTACCTCAGATGCGGCCACTTTACACCCTTGATTAGCTGAAATCCGATTGCGCGTTCGCGCGATAGCTCTCGAAGAAGCGTTGTCTCGCGCTCCACCGCGCCGCGTGCTTCCCGCCAGCCCCAGCGGCGCCATGCCCGCCCAACAATGTGCGCCTTCTGTCTCCAGGTTAGTAGTGCATGCTGCTGGGAGGCGGTAGGACCGCTCCACCTTGCACCGCCACCTTTTGTCCCCGTCGTCCAGTCCTGAACCTGCACGTCAACAACTCCTGCGTCACGGAGCATCTGCTTCCACTCAACCAGCAGATGCGGCCTTAATCCGAGGCGCTCGATAACGAGGTCACGAGCGCTCGTCGCGATCTCCGAGCTCCACGTCGGCATTAGCAGGACGACCGGACCCATCGGTCGCGTCACACGAACAAGTTCCGCGACCGCCAGAGCTGGATTTGCGGCGGCGGACAAAGCGGGTTCACCGATTCCGATATCGAAGACGGCGGATTCGTGCGGCAGATCATCAAGTGGCGCCTGCTGGTAGGTGACTGGAAGAGGCGTGGGAAGTGATTTCGCACGTAATTCCGCAATTTCCAGGCTCTCGCTATCCGGATCAACTCCGGTTACCGCGCAACCTGTGCGGAGCGCAAGCCATTCCGTAGTAACCCCGTCACCGCAACCTGACACCACTATCTGCTGGCCAGCCACAGCCTCCGTGAGCTGGGCGACCTCGCGATACAGATCCTCTCCCGTCGCCCGCCACCTGCCCACCACCGCCAGCTGAACGAGGCGAAGCACTGCTGGTACGGGCGGGACGTTCCTCATAGCCGCAAAAACTACTTGAATGTCGCGCAACGAGACAGCACCCTATAAGAGCGCCCTCACATGCTCGACGCAGGCCTCGCCGAGTCGCTCAACGTTGTAACCACCCTCCAGCGCACTGACGAGGCGGCCGCCACACCATGAGGTGGCTGCGTCTACCAGCCAATGCGTCAAGCCGGCGAAGTCGTCCAGCTCCAGGGTGAATCCGCCCAGCGGATCGCCGCGGAGAGAGTCGAAACCGGCGGATAGCAGTACCAGATCAGGTGTGAACCCCGCAGTTGCGGCATCGACTGCTCTGTGCAGGGCGTCGACGTATTGCTGAGCGGGTAATGCAGCTCTCATGGGGACGTTCCACACCGACTTGTGCGGTCCGCGATCATCCGCGGCGCCAGAGCCCGGATACCATGGCCATTGATGCATGGACACGAAGTGGATATCTCGCGTCCGCTCGACCAGCGCTTGGGTGCCGTTACCGTGGTGCACATCCCAGTCGATGATCAGAATGCGCTCAGCGGCATGCTTCGCCCGGGCGTAGTACGCACCGAGCGCAACGTTGCCGAAGAGGCAGAAACCCATGCCGCGAGCGGCGAGCGCGTGGTGGCCAGGAGGACGCACGGCGCAGAAGCTTCGAGTAGTCTCGCCGGCGAAAGCGAGATCGACGGCGTCCAGTACACAGCCCGCACCCGCGGTCGCGGCGTCCCACGAACCTTCGCTTACGAGTGTGTCCGGATCGAGAGAACCGCCCCCGGAAAGCGCCATTTGCTCCACGCGTCGCACATACAGGGGATCGTGTACGAGCGCGAGCTCTTCCGCGTTTGCATGGCGACCCTCGACATGCTGCAGAGCAAGCATGAGGTCGGCATGCTCACGCAGTGTTCGTGGGATAGCGCGAATCCGGCCGACGTGCTCGGGATGACCCCAACCGGTATCATGGCGGCCGCAGTCCGAATGTGATACCAACGCTACGCTCATGGAGCGCCCCGCAAGCGGCGAGATGCCCATTCCGCCAGAAGTGTGACGAGCAGCGTGAAGAGCATCCAGGCCGGGAGTAATGTTGTGAAGGGACAAGGAACAAGGGAGAAGGGACAAGTTGGAGAGAAGCTGGCGGCATGGGGGGAACGACTCGGCCCGAGATCGTTAATCAGGTGCGCCAGGGGCGCGGGATCGGACCGGAGGTGACTGGGCATTGAAGTGATGCCAGCGGCGTCGGATTGATGCTGAAGGCTGGCTTGAGTGGCGGTAGACTGTTTCATCGGGGGGGGGCCCCCAACCCAGAATCTCCCATCCGCCCCAATTTTTCGCTCCGCTCGATAGGCAGCCCCAGCGACGATATCGGACCACCACTCTCTATGCGCCTCTGCGGCTTCCCCTTCGCCCATTAGCCGCCAACGCCAAGTCTCATCGTAGCCCACCTGCACTACTCGGCCGCTTCCTTCTCGCCGAGCGGCAATGGCGACCCGCCCGTCCTGTACTTCAATCACAACCGCATCGGTCCGGAGGTTGGGAATCGGCTCGAATGCAAGCGCCCGGCGCGGTGAGTCCCTTGTAAAGCTTATCGTCCGGGGACGCACTCTCATTCCAGGTTTACCAGCGGCTATCGGATTCAGTGCAGCGACTCGCGCACCATTTCCCGCCAGGATGACTCCGCCCCCCCGCCGAACGAACGTCGCGATGCCATTTCCGAATCTCGCCGCCGATGAATCAAGCACCACGACCGCCGCGTATCGCGCCGTGTCAAAGGTGCGGATGTCACCCTGATTCACATCGATACCGGGCGCCACCGACAGCCGCGCGTCCACGCTCCACCCGCTCTCTTCAAGCGCGGCGGTCACGAATTTCGACTCCCAGCCGGCACGGCCGATCACCGCAACACGTTTAGGCAGTAGGGAATCCATTTCCGACGCGCGCGCGACCTGCCCGCTTACCAGCGCCACTACCGGCAGCGCTACACCCTTTGTGCGCAGGGAAACCCCTCCGCCACTCGCCGTCACGGTGTCGACCACGCCCAGAGCGTCCGAGATTTCAACGCGCGAACCCGCCGGAGCAGCCACCCTGATGCCGACGCCGATCGCTGGTGAAGCCACTGGCGAGATTGCTAGCGCAGTACCCGGAATGCCTGCGCCCGACCAGCCCACAGTCGTACCATTGCGGCGGAGCGCCACCAGCCATTCTCGCGTCTCACGATCAGGCACCGTATCGATCTCGAGATGTATTGTACCGGCCGCCGAAACTGTCCACGCCGGCAACGAATCCCGTACTGTGCGCGGCGATCCTGTTCGGAAAGTTGGTTCCCCGGACCGGACCGTTCTCAGCGACAAGAACAACATCCACCCAAGCAGAGCTACGCTGACAGCGCGCAGCAGGTGCTCACATGCAATCCGCCAACGATTAGCGAGTGAGGGCATACACCACAATGTTCACCGCGAAGCGCGTGTTATCGATCGAAAGAAAGCGCTTGTTATCGGGATGATAGCCCCACTCGGAACTGTAATCCTTGTTGCTGTAAAGCACTGCGATTCTCGTCCCCTGCATCACGGCGAGCAGATGCGAATGCACGAGATTGTCACCCCAGCCGTTGAGCTCGTGGCTGGTCGCTGGCGGGCCATCCTCGAATGAGAAGAACGCGGAGTATAGCGGATGCGTGTTTGACAGCTGCACGAGAGGGCCAACGGCGTCGCGGATTGCTTCGGTCGCCGTTTTGTGAAACGCGCCATCGATGTCGTGATTGTGGTCGTCGACAAAAAGCAGTCCACCGCGATCCGTGAATGCACGCAAGTTCGTACGTTCGGCTTCCCCGAAACGAACCGGCAGATGGCCCGTGAGAAAGACAAACGGGTAGCGAAAGAGCGCGGGCGAAGAGAGCGGAACGATCACGCCGGAAGGTGTCACATCGATTGATGTGTAGCGCGCGATCGTGTCGATGATATTTGGCGGTACGAATGGCGCGCTGTCCCAGTCGCCCGAGTCGTACTGCGCGGTGGCGAAAACGAACTCGCTCATCGGGGCAGACTCCAGCCAGGAAGCCCAGCCTGTGAGTCCGGCTCTCCGGAAACCACCCGTCGCGCGCGCAGCAATGCACCAGTCGCGTCGCGCCCTTCGCGAATGCTCTCTATGGCGACACCGAGCTCACGCGCGAGACCGGGCGCATTGCCGATCGCATCCAGTCGGAACAGCATGAGCGAGTCCAGTGCTGCTCCGGCATTGTGTGACAGCAGCGCGACCACGCGCGACAGCCGGTCACTCCGCGACGCGGCTAACTCAGGCAGCGCCGAGCGGCGCGTCCGCTGCAAAGCCTCAATGGAGTCTATGCGGGCGGCAAGCCGCACTTTTGTGAGGTCGATCACCACCGTCGGCGGACGACCCCTCAAATAGATGCGTTCGGCGGATCGTGCGCGCTGGATCGCAGCCAGAGCCGCCCTCATGTGCGGTAGCGCATCATCGGGCTCACCTATATCCAGTTCGCGACCAGCCTCCCACATGGCATTGAAAGCCTCGAGCAGCGGACGGTTCACCGCAACGACCGGCGTCTCATCTCCATGAAAGTCGATTGGTTCGCCGACGCCTCGTCCGGTAGCCGCATCGGCTGCTGCGAGCAGCTCCGCCGGAGTCATTGGCTTCTCTGGCCGGCTTTCGCTTTCCTCTTCAGCTTCGTGCGAATGTTCCGCGCTGCCTTCGCCTCCAAGACGCGCGTAGATGATTTCTCCGACGCGGCGCCGCAGCCGCGCCTGATCCCGCGAGATCCGTCCGGACTCCAATACGACGGTAGCGCGTGGAAGACGCGACCGCTTCTTTTGCAACGCTTCCGTGATGTTGATGAGCATACGCTGGCTCACCTCGCCCTTGTTGTCGGGCGGAGGCGCGCCTTCCACGGCGACTGAGTCGTATTCCCCCTTGCGCGGAATGCGGAGCGTCCTCGTTTCGGAATACCCGGAGCTTGGTCCGCTCACGCCGTTGTTGTCGCGCGCTACAGCTCGCACATGCACTATATCGCCGGGGCTGAGCGCGGGTGAATCCAGGGAAAAGGGCGCGCTAAAAGATCTTGATCGTGCGCCTGAGAACGTCGTCCGACCGAGGACGCCCGACCGGAAATTGAAGCTTTCACCCTCCCCCGAGCTGATGATGTATTCGAGCCATGCGCTCGTCAGTCCGAAATCGTCTCGCGCTTCCGCGGAAAGTGCGAGTGAGCCGACTGGATTGCGGAACACGGTATCTCGCGCGGGGAGAACCAGCGTGACCTGAGGAACCGAATCGAGCCGCGGCTCCAGCACCAACAACCGATTGTAGCCTCGGTCGGTAAGGTGCAGCGCTGATGCGCGGGGAGGCATGACAAGCCGGAGCACCCAGCCGCGTTCGTCCGCTACGATCGTGCGTGCAACAGCATCGACGCGCGCGGACAGCTGGTCCGGCGACCCAGATCCCGTCAGAGTAACGCGGCTACCAACCAATGCTTCGATGGTGGACGGATTATCCAGCGTGCGGCTGGGCTCGCCCGAGTACGCTGGCGGCACGACGACGGCGCGGATCGTCGCGATTCTGCTTGGCGCATCCGGTCTCACGGCGAGGCGGGAGGTTGCCACACCGTCTGGACCAGTGCGTCCCGATAGTGGTGCGGATTCGAGTCGGCCGGTGAGTAGCAACACGCTCAGCAACACGGCCACCCCTCCGAGTGGCGGCGCGATTGCGCGGATGGTCGCTCTGCGCAGAGGAACTGTCCAGCGAGTTCCGGCTATGACGCCTTCCAGCGCACTGGCAATTGTTGCGGGCTGCGGCTCCACAGCAGTGATCAGCGCGTATTGCAGTGACGGCACTCGCTCCTCCAGCCAGAGCGCGACCCGCGAGTGTGATCTTGCGTATCTTCCGCGCCAAAGCACGGCCAGCGGCGCTACCGTAGCTACAGCCGCAATTATGGCGAGCTCATATCGCTGTAGCTCACCTCCGTTAATCCATCCCATGCGATTGATCGCATAGATGGTGAGCCCGGCCAGACCCGCCCACAGGATCGCGCTGGCGAGGACGCTTCCTGCGAGGATGGCGCGCGCGACGGAGAGTCTGTTCGCGGCTCTCATGCCGTCTCCCGCACGCGGCGTGCAAGTGGTTCCAGCGCTACCGCAAGCAGAGCTCCTCCCAAAAGCCACGGAGTAGCCGGGCTGCGCCGGCCACGTTCATTCTCGAGAGGTGCTATCCTCGGCGCGGAACCGCTCCCCGCCAGGAAAGAAACCACCTGATCCGGAAGTGGCCCGAACCGCCGGTGTCCTCCGCAAGGTGCACTCAACGCTGCTACCAAATCACGGCTGCTCCTGCGCAATGCAAGATCACCCCGACTTTCGACCGGCACCGCAACGGTACGGATGCAACCGGCACCGATCGCCACTTCGGTTGCAGCGGGCTCGCCATCTACCCACCGCGCGATCACCCGCCCGGCGGGAGGAGATTCGACACGCGCGAAGGGCGCAACGAGAACCACGTCGCCAGCGATTACAGCACCGACGGTATCGGACTCGGTGCGTGCGACCACGGCCACATTTGCACCTTGTTCCCGCTTTACTTCCGGTGGCCACGCCACGAGCACGCGGTCGCCCTGTCCGGCCCAGACGGAGTCATCCGCAGTGGGCGTGCCTCGTACCATTCGAACATCTGCATCGGTGGCCGCCGCCCCCAGTAGCGCCAAGGAAGCGCGGAGTGGATCGCTACCACTACCACGAAAGTCTATTGCGAGCCGATCACGCGTGGACTCGGCGGCGGCTGGTACCTTTTCGAGTCGTACCGGTCCGGCCCACAGACTGCGTATACTGGCGGTAGCGAGATCCCACTCTTCGAGGGCGAGCGGAGACACAAGCACCAGTTCCACTCTCTCCGCGTTCAACGAGAGCGAGTCGCGCGCGCGCAACGACGCGATCAAGGCTGCTGACAACGAGCCTCTCGCCGAGGAGCGTTCCAGCATTCGCAGCGTATCGAGAACCGAACCTCGAATCACACGCGCCGCGGAATCGAAGACGACGAGCGCGTCCCCCTCGCGAATCAGCGTCAGTGCACGCCGGCCGATGCCGCTATCCGGGTGCGCGGCCCGCGACACGTCCGCTGCCACCACACGTGCAAGCGATCGCCGCGCAGGCTCACGCACCGGGCGCGCAAACGCGAGCCCGGCAAGCAACACTGTGATCACACGCAGAGCAAGCAGAATGAGATCGGTGGGCCGGTTCGAACGTCCCGCCGAACGAGCTGGCCGGTCGGGCACAAAGCGGGCGGTTGGCAGAATCGCGGCGCGGGGTCGCTGGCGCGCAAGAAAATGCAGTGCTACAACTCCCGACGCGGCCGCGATTGCCGCGACCATGAACCAGGGCGCCAGAAGGATCACTGCGCCACCGAGGTATGTGTTGCCGGCCGCACGATTCGGCGAATGGCCTGCGCCGCGACCTCGTCCGTTACCAACTGCGAATATGACGCCCGCACACCGCGCCAGGCGTTCGCCAGGTCGTCGCGCCATGCCGAAAAAGCGGCAACATATTCCGCGCGCGTTTCATCAACGAGAGGACGCATCACATCCGGTCTTTCCGGATCAGTAGCCAGAAAGGCGGAGGTGGAAGGATCCAACTCCTCCCGCGCCACGATGTGCACAGCATGTACTTCCGCCCCCGCTACCACACGCTCGCGAGCGGCGCGAGTAACAGAATCCAGGTCGCCCAGAAAATCGCTGACGATCACCAGGCGCGACGTGCGATGCGACAGAGCCAGCGCTGGCGCAAGCTCCACCATACCCTTTGGCTCGATTTCGGCCAGTAGATGCGCAATCTCCCCAACAACGCCACGCCTGGTGCGCGGCGGACGAGCCCAGGCCCCCCGCTCAGACGGCACGATTAAGCCGACCGGATCCCCGGCGGCATGGGCGACGGCCGCCAGTCCAACTGCGATACGACGTGCCATCGCCCATTTCCCGCGTGTGATCACGGGATACGCCATCGACGCTGATGCGTCGACGAGAATTGTTGTGCCGAGCGTGGCGCGATCGTTCGTGATTCTCAGGTACGCGCGATCCGTGCGCGCGAGCAGTTTCCAGTCCAGCCGGCGCGGATCGTCACCCTGCCGGTATGGCCGATACTCTGTGAACTCCGGCGACATTCCAGTGATTCGCGACCGGTGCGTTCCAGCCGCGGCTCCCCGAACAGAATGCCGCGCAGGCCACGCCACGCCGCGCAGCGCATCGAGCATGGATCCCAGCTCATCCGCAATACGTGATCCCTCATCCATGACTCAGTTCGCTACGCGGGCTGAGGAAAGAATCAAGTTGAGTCGATAAAGTCATTGCGAGCCGCGAAGCGGCGAAGCAATCACCGTGTTCGGGTAAATAAAGAGATATGCGCGGCAGGCATCAGTTCGCAGTTCACAGCTCGCAATTCCTGGTTCGCATTGCAAGTCCGCAATCCGCAGTCCGCGATCCGATCACAGTCTTATTCCGCTCGCCGGCGCCGCCACCCTTCCCAACACTTCGTCGATTATTCGTTCCGCTCCAATCCCTTCGGCGTCCGCCGCGAAGTTCGGTAGAACGCGATGCCGCAACACAGGCTGTGCGACACGCCGGATGTCATCGGGCGACACGGCGAAGCGACCGTGCAACAGTGCGTGCGCCTTGGCGCCCAAAATCAGCGCCTGGCCAGCGCGCGGGCCGGCGCCCCAGCGGACATACCGCTTCACGAGGTCCGGTGCCTCATTAGCGTCCGGCCGAGTCGCGCGGGCAAGCGCGGCCGCATACCGCAGCGCCGGTTCCGCCGCGGGGATCTCACGTGTGAGACGCTGCAGCCCCAAAGCCTCCTCCGCATCGAGTACTGGATTGAGCTCGACGTCAGACACACCAGTGGTCGTCCGAAGTATGGCGATCTCCTCTTCCTCGCTCGGATAGCCAATGCGTATGTCAAACAGAAATCGGTCGAGCTGCGCTTCCGGCAGCGGATAAGTGCCTTCCTGCTCGATGGGATTCTGCGTCGCCAGCACAAAGAACGGCTCGGGGAGGCGCATCGTCTCACCGGCCGCTGTGACCCGGTGCTCCTGCATCGCCTCCAGAAGCGCGGCCTGGGTGCGTGGCGGCGTGCGATTTATTTCATCCGCGAGCACGATGTTGGCAAAGATCGGCCCGCGTACAAATCGAAACGTGCGCGCGCCTGTGGCTGAATTCTCCTCCAGAATTTCAGTGCCCGTTATGTCGCTCGGCACCAGGTCCGGAGTGAACTGAATACGCCGAAAGTCCAGTCGCATCGCTTCGGCCAGCGAGCGTATCATGAGAGTTTTAGCGAGGCCGGGCACCCCTACGAGCAGCGCATGTCCACCCGCCATCACCGCCATCAGAATCTCTTCAATGACGCGATCCTGCCCCACAACCCGCCTGGCTATCTCGGCTCGAAGCCTGGCCGCCGCAGCGATCAGCGACTCTCGGCGGTCGGCTGCAGCCACCGCGCCACGAGGCGAGACCGACGCGCTCACTTTACCGCGCGGCGACGACGGTGTGTGAGTAGGAAAATCGTACCGTTCACAGCGCCAGCCTGCGTGAGCGACCGGCTCTCATCGAGCACCTCGAATCCGCGGAGCTTGATCACCCACGCACGCTCTTCGGCTCCCGGTACGAGCTCCGCCAGCGCAGCGCTCTTCACCGACTGGACCGATGCGTCCGGCGACGCCGCGACCCGCACCACATCCCATACATCGGGCACTTCAACCCGTACATACAGAGCCGCGCCGTTCGCGTCGCCTACGCGAATCACATCACGAGTGGTGCGAAGACTCTGAACGAAGGGAATCGACGTCATTCGGCCACCTTCTCGAGCTTCATGTCGAGTGGCGGAAGCGTCGAAAAAAAGCGAGCGATCTGCTGATCGAAGAGATACGCGGACCCGCGTACAGCCGTCCCACCCTCGACTGAGGCGACACCGATAACGAGCTCCTCCCCACCCTGTCCTCGAAAAGTCACGAAGTTCTCACCTTCCTGATCGATGAACGCCGCATAGATGGGATTCCTGCGCGAAAAAAACTTCTTGGCATCCGCAAGAACCGTAGCGGGTGGAAGAGTTGTAGTAAAATCCTGGATCACGGAGAGCTGGGGAGTGGGAAGTAGGAAGTGCGAAGTGGGAGATGGGGATTGGGTGGCGGTTACAGCGGAATCTACGGGATGAGCCTCACTTTGGCAGCACTAATTCGTACGGCGCGACCTACTGCGCCGACCCACTCCCCATCCCCTACCCCCGACTCTCCAGGCTTCATCGCGCTACTCGCTCTATCGCTCCGTAAATAAGCTTGGTACCAAATTCGAGCGATTCGAGTGGAATTCGCTCATCGTTGCCGTGCATGCGGTCTTCGTCGTCCTGATTGAGTGGAAAGGGGAGGAGACCGTACGCCTGCATGCCCCACTCGCGGAGTCGTGCGCTGTCGGTTGCTCCCGTGCTCAGATACGGCACGACGACCATGTTTGGGTTCAGATCGCGCACGCTTCCGGCGATCGCCTCGAACATCGGCGAGTCGAATGACGACGCTGGAGCGTCGACGGTTTCACGCGTTACGATCTCGAAATCGACCATCGAGTCGTTCACCGCGCGCTCGAGCCGCTTGATGACGCTGTCGAGCGATTCACCAGGGAGAGTCCGGATGTTGAGCGTCGCCGAAGCTTCGGTCGGGATGACGTTACTCCGGATGCCGCCGCCGGTCATGACGGCGGATATGCCGTTTCGGAGAACCGCGTCGAACACCGGAGTCGCGGCAAGGACCCGTGCACCGCGCGCAACTCGTCCTGTGTCGAGCGATGCGACATCCACCATGGCGCGACGTTCCTTCGCATCCGCCCACACCTTGCTCAGCTCCGTGAAAAACTTCCGTGTCGTCGGTTTCACTCGCACGGGCTCGCGGTGCGCGCCGATGGCCGAGAGTGCTCGGCCCAGCCTGAGGATCGCGTTGCCCGCGAGCGGCACGGAGGCGTGTCCTCCGGGTCCACGCGCGACAACTTTGACGACGTGTGACACCTTTTCAGTGTTCTGCACCGCCACATACAGCGGTTTACCGCGCACAATTCGGGTTCGTCCACCCTCATTGAGAGCGAACTCGGCACGTATCAGCTCCGGATGATTCTTTATCAGCCAACCCATGCCCCACTCGCCACCGGCTTCCTCATCCGAGTTGGCCACAAAGATCACGTCACGCGAGAGCGAGCCTCCCTTGTCGATGATATTGCGCTTGAGCAGAAGCATCGTCTCGAGATTGGCGGCGAGCATTCCCTTATCGTCTATCGCACCGCGGCCGTATAGCACACCGTCCTTGATCTCCGCCGCAAACGGATCGACTGTCCATTTCTCCCGCTCGACACCGACGACATCCATGTGCGCCATCAGAAGTACAGGCTTTTTTGAACCCGTCCCCTTGATGCGCGCGACGAATGCTGCACGGCCAGGGGCTGGCTCGAAAATGTGCGTCTCGATTCCTGCGCCCTTGAGAGCGCTATCGAGATAGCGAGCGACGCCGATCTCATTACCGGGAGGGTTGACCGTGTTGATGCGGATCAACGCCTGCAGGTGTTCGACGGTCTCAATGCGAGCGGCGGTCCAGCCTGGCTGCTGGGCGCTGGCCGATACGGCGGTTGTGGCGACGGTCATGAGGACAAGGGCGGCGAAGAGGTGCATACTGGCGGTGTGAGAGATTCTGACGTCACGCCAATCAACCGCGTACGGCAGGGCAGCGCTGTAGATGCAATATATCTCTGGCGGGGTGTTTGGGCCGGTTTCGAAACGGCCGAGCTGCTGAACGCCAGCTGCCGGAAACATGTTATCCGGCATCACTTGGGCAAGCGACTGACTTAAAGCGTCTGGCTTGAGTTACTGCCACACCGTATGCTCTAGCGGACGTGCTTCGCTATTAGGCGTGGTTCTTTATTAGCATCTTTCTGCTCCATGGCAGCTCGACCTGGTTCAGTTTCGAGAACCCATCAATGAACAACGTAATCGCAGTCATTCTGGGTGGCGGTGCCGGCACGCGTCTTTTCCCGCTGACACACCCTCGTGCCAAGCCGGCCGTCCCGCTGGCCGGAAAATACCGGCTGGTCGATGTGCCGATATCCAACTGCATCAACTCTGGCCTCAATCGCATCTTCGTCGTCACGCAGTACAACTCGGCGAGTCTCAACAACCACATCGCGCGTTCATACGTCTTCGACCGATTCCGCGGCGGGTTCGTCACCGTGCTCGCGGCGGAGCAGACACCCCTCTCCGAGAAGTGGTACCAGGGGACCGCGGATGCCGTGCGCCGGACGATGCCGCATATCAGCAGCTACGCGCACGAGCAGGTGATCATCCTCTCGGGCGACCAGCTTTACACGATGGACTACTGTCAGATGCTCGACCACCACAGGCGATGCGGCGCAGAAATCACCGTTGCCGCCACACCCGTTACGGCGGATGAAGCTCCGGGCTTCGGCATCCTCAAGACTGACGAAGGGCAGCGCATCACCGAATTCTACGAAAAGCCTCGCCGGCATCAGCTGCATGGAAAGGACAGTCCCGTCGCACCGGAGCTTGCTGCGGCAGGACGAATTTATCTGGCGTCGATGGGCATATACATCTTCGAGGCCGAAGTGCTCCGTGAGGCGCTTGATTCCCACCAGGATGACCACGATTTCGGCAAGGCGCTCATCCCGCGCGCCATTTCGGAGCGGCGCGTTTACTCCTATCCCTTTCCCGGATACTGGAACGACATCGGAACCGTGCGCTCGTTCTTCGAGACCAACATCATGCTGGCGCAGCCGGCTCCGCAGTTCAACATCTACGATGCCGCTTTCCCGCTGTACACGTTCGCGCTGCTGCTACCTCCCGCCAAGGTCACACGCTCGCTGATGGAGAACACCCTCGTCGGGGAGGGGAGTGTAATCGTGGATAGCCACATCTCGAACTCAGTGATCGGTATCCGCTCCTTCATAGATCGCGGAACGCGAATCAACAGGGCAGTTCTCATGGGAGCCGATTACTATCGCTGGGCGGACGAGGAGGCGCGAGGAAGCGTTGGAGGCCC
>JACDCM010000348.1 GCA_013817545.1 Gemmatimonadaceae bacterium
GTCCGTCGATAATGCCACTCAGTATTTTGGTCACGCTACCGTCGAGACCCACACGGGAGACAGCGTCCGTCCGGTCCGCGACGTCTCGATGGGTGATGTAGAAGGCGCCCCTGTGCCACACGATCCCGACAACGGCGGTGCCCACCCGCCCGTCCAGATTGACGACTTCCGTCGCCTGTCCGTTCTGGACCCGTAGGATCCGCGGCGGCGCGAGTTGATTGGGGGTCAGTCCGCTCCCCGACTCCACCACGTGGAGCCGTCCTTGATCATCCCAGGCGATTGAGGTCGGGAAGGTCAAGCCGTCGACGACCTTTTCGATGCGGTAGCCCGGCGGGAGCTGGATCGTCGGGAGCTTCTGGTCCGACAACAGCTCCAGCGGTACGTCAATCTCTCCCACTGCGGGCGCTGTCACCGTCTCGTCGGTGCAGCTCGTCCCCAGGAGCGCGAGTGCGATCATACATCCGCCTGCCCGCATGCGTTGAATACGTCTCATAGCCTCACTCTTCTCAGCTGAAGGTTCGTTAACCGGGCCAGCCATCACGAGTCGTACGCCTCACGCCGTCGGTCGCCCACGATCGCCGTGCGGCCTGAGACGACTTTATGCTGGCATATCTTACGCCAGTTGTCGCGCCGCTAAGTGCTACGGAAGCGGAGCAATCGAGTTCCGTTGTACCAACGATCCGCACGTGCGGAACGATCTCGCTCCTCCGCAATCCGCCGGCGCAGTTCAGTGAGTGCGGTCAGGCTCCGTCTTAGCGAGGCAGGCGGAGAGCGATCCGATCCCCCTTTTTATAGCAGTCGTTCAGTACTCGGTACGACACCAGTCGTTCACGAAACGTTCGGATTGCGCGATGGAACGGTTCGGTGGAACGCTCTTCCCACGACTGTGACCAAGCTGCTGTTGCCGCTGCGTACCGGATCAAGCTCGTCCAGGCCGTTGACGTGGGCGCCCTACACTTTCCGGCAGCGCCCAGGCTCCATCTGGTGGAAGTCGGCACAATCACGATCGAGGTCGAGGCCAGGCTCAAGAAGCGACGACCGCCGGCGTTCCTCATCGCATGTCCGGCAGTGGCTCGAGGAGCGGACGGTGTGGGCCGCGCGCGGATGACTGCCACCGGCAGTCGAGCCAGTCGCTCGGCCCGGCTTTGTGTTTCGGGTGGACAGATTTCGTCCGAGCTATGGATTCCCGCTTTCGCGGGAATGACATTCAGTGGAAGGCCTCGTCACTCGCGGGAATGATATTCCATGGAAGCCTCGTCACTCCCGCGTAGCGGGTCCATAGCTGGTGAGACGCCGCTGGGGAGGTGAGTCGGCCAACTCTCGATTCTCGCACCTATAAATTCCCTTGCGCGGGAATGGCGTTAAAATGAAAGCTCGATTCCCTGCATGCTCCCTCTCCTAACCTCCGCATCCATGTACTCTCATCGTGTTGTCGCGACCGTCATCGCCATTAACCTCACTGCCTGTGCGCGCGCACCTGCGCCTGAAACAGGCGCTTCTCCACAGGCTACCCCCTTTGACGTCGTAATTTCCAACGGCCGCGTGATCGACGGCACCGGGAGCGCATGGTTTTATGGCGACATCGGCATCAGAGGTGATCGCATAGAGCGCATCACTCCCGCGGGTCTTCTGGCAGATGCAAGGGCTGCGCGCCGCATCGATGCGCGCGGGATGGTGGTCGCACCCGGGTTCATCGACATCCAGAGTCACTCGCGCGATTCCTTCCTGAGTGGCGACGGAAGGATTGTCAGCAAGGTGACGCAGGGAATTACAACCGAGATCATGGGCGAAGGTTGGAGCAATGCCCCTGCAAACGAGCTTACGGCCGCGGCGTCAGGCAGTGTCGACCCCGAGGCCGCGCGCCTCGATGCGAGCTTTCGCGGGCCCAACGGTTTCGACGCATGGCTACGCGCGATGGAGCGGCACGGCGCGTCGGCCAACGTCGGCTCGTTTGTCGGACACACCACGGTGCGCATGTATGCGAAAGGCATGTCTCAGGGGCCCGCATCACCTGCCGAGCTTGACACTATGCGAGCAGTGATGCGGGACGCGATGCGCGGCGGTGCCTTCGGCCTGGCGAGCGCGCTCATCTACCCGCCGGGGAACTTCGCATCCACCGAGGAGATCGTGGAAGTGTCCAAAGCCATGGCGCCCTACGGCGGCATTTACATCACACACATGCGCTCGGAGGCAGATCAGTATCTTGAAGCGATCGACGAAGCGATCGATATTGGCCGGCGCGCCGACGTGCCGGTGGAGATCTATCACCTCAAGGCGGCGGGGAAGCGCAACTGGGGGAAGGCTGCACCAGCGGTCGCCAAGATCGATTCCGCTCGAGCGGCCGGCCAGGACGTGAGCGCGGACATGTACGCCTACGTAGCTGGTGGAACAGGACTCGCTGCCTGCTTTCCGCCGTGGGCCTCAGCTGACGGAAAGCTGCTCGACAATCTCAAGGACCCCTCAACGCTCGCGAAGATCAGAGCCGAGGTGCTCGCCGACCGAACGTCGTGGGAGAATCTCTGCCAGCTCGCTACGCCGGAAGGCGTGATGGTGGTTGGCTTCACTCTGCAAGCGAACAAGAGCTTCGATGGGAAGCGCCTCTCCGAGATCGCCGCGGCCCGTGGCAAGGAATGGGTGGACGTTTTAATCGACCTTACCATAGAAGAGCAGGGAAGGCTTGGGATGCTCGTCTTCATGATGTCGGAAGAAAATGTCGCCATGCAGATGCGGCAGCCCTGGATGAAGTTTGGTACCGACGCGGGTGGAATAGATCCTGACAGCGCAAAGGAACTCACTCACCCCCGCGCGTACGGAAACTTTCCCCGCATTCTTGGCAAGTATGTCAGGGACGAGAAGGTGATGCCGCTCGAAGAGGCCATCAGGAAAATGTCTTCAGCTGTCGCCACCCGACTCTCGATCCACGACCGTGGCGTGCTCAAGCCAGGGATGTACGCGGACATCGTCGTGTTTGAACCCGCAACTATCGCCGACAGGGCCACGTACGAGAAGCCGCATCAACTTTCCACCGGCGTGCGGCACGTGCTCGTGAATGGCGTCGCCGTGGTGAGCGACTCGAAACACACAGGAGCAAAGCCCGGTCGAGCGATCAGAGGCGCGGGCTGGGGGATGGAGCAGAGAGCTGGGAGTAAGGATTAGGGAATCGGGAATGGGGAATGGGGAATGGGGGGAAGTCGGAATGGAGAGTGTACTCAGGCCCGAGCACCGAAAACCGCGTAGTGTGTCAACCGAACACCGAGAACCGCGCAGTGCCAACCGGGCACCAAACACCGAACACCTGACTCGTTGCGAGACTCAAACAGATACCTGCCAAAGGGAGTTCACCAATGCACGCTACTCGCAACCTGCTTTCCGTAGCCGTATGTCTGCTATCGGTTTCAGCCGCCCATTCTCAACTTCCGGCGACCTTCACCACCCTCGACGCCTACGTCGAAAAAGCCATGAAGGATTGGGAGGTACCGGGCGCCGCGATCGCCATCGTGAAGGGCGACTCCGTCATTTATGCGAAAGGCTTCGGCGTTCGGGCAACCGGCAAAGCCGAGAAAGTCGACGCACGCACGATCTTCGCCATCGGCTCGGCGTCCAAGGCATTTACCGCGGCAGGTGTCGCGATGCTGGTAGACGAAGGGAAAATCCGCTGGGACGATCCCGTCACGCAGCACTTGCCCGGCTTCCAGTTGTACGACGCGTACGCGACACGCGAACTTCGAGTACGCGACATTCTCTCCCATCGCAGCGGTCTCGCGCGCGGTGACCTCGTCTGGTACGCATCGTCGTACGACCGCGACGAGATTCTCCGCCGAGTGCGCTACCTCAAGCCTACGTGGAGTCTCAGATCGAACTTCGGTTACCAGAACATCATGTTCCTGGCGGCGGGTCAGATGACGGCGGCTGTGGCCAAAAAGTCGTGGGACGATTTCATGCGCGAACGGCTATTCGTTCCGCTGGGGATGACGGAGACGAATACCACCGTGCGTGAAATTCCCAGGATGCAGAACGCCGCAACGCCGCATGCGAAAATTGACGATGCCGTGACTGCTATTGCCTGGCGCAACATCGACAACGCCGGCCCTGCGGGCTCCATCAATTCCAGTGTCACGGACATGGCCAGGTGGGTGCAATTCCAGCTCGACAGCGGCAAGGTCGGCAAAAAATCGCTTCTAACCGCCGCGTCCTTTGCTGAAACCCACACGCCCCATACGATCATCCCGCGTAGCCCGCAAGCCCGAACCCTCAATCCGTTTACACACTACGTGAGCTACGGCTTTGGATGGTTTCTGGAAGATTACCGCGGGCGAGAGGTGGTGCACCACGGCGGCAACATTGATGGAATGAGCGCTCTCGTGGCGATGATGCCCGAGGAAGACCTCGGCCTCGTCGTTCTTACGAACATGAACGGGACGGCGCTCACCAGCGTACTCATGCGCAAGATCTTCGACCTGCACCTGGGCGCACCGGCAAAGGACTGGAGTGCAGAAGTTCTCAAGCTTGCCAGGGGTCAGGAAGCGCAAGCCAAGGCGTTGCAA
>JACDCM010000349.1 GCA_013817545.1 Gemmatimonadaceae bacterium
GGGTTAACCCAGGATCACAGCGAACAAACGACAGGGCCATTCCGTACTTTCGATCTCACTCCGGTCGATACTCACAGGTTTTCACACAGTCTCGTGGAGTAGTTGACGCCATCGACAGGCGCGTGAAGAGCAAAATACACGGTCGAATCCAATACCGTACCGCCCCACCTGTTTTTCACTTCCAGAGGCGCCCCACGCTGAAGCAACAACTCAATGACACCGCTGTGTTCATACGCCGCAGCCCAGTGCAGTCCCGTCATTGCATCGCCATCCTTGGCCGCGGGATCAACGCCCTTCTCAAGGAGCAAATCGACAACCGCCGTTCGCCCGAATTTGCACGCCCCAACAAACGCGAATTCAATGTGCGCCTGGGCGTCGGGAGGCATTCGTAGCCAAAGAGGAGCCATGACCGGCTGGCCTGGGCCAAGGGTGTTCTGGTCGCGGACGAAGCTTCTGACCAGGTCCACTCGGCCGAGTGCGGCCGCCGCGATCACACTGTCCACTCTGGCGCCGCGCCTGGCCAGGGTTTCCGCGGCCTCGGCGTAACCGAAGGCCAATGCTGTGAGTAACGGTGATCCATCGTTACCCAAGCCGTTTATTGCAGCACCGAAATCAAGCAACGTCTCTACCAGTGTCCCCTGTAACCCGGCTCGCGCCGGGTGCGTGCTCGATACCAGCAGATTCATTGTCGTCTGGTCGCTTCCGCCACCGTACGTATTCGCCAACACATCGACCTCGGCGCCCGCATCGAGCAGGAGCCTGGCGACGACCGGAGCGTTGAGTGGCGTCCGCTGCCGAAAATCCTCAACGCCGTTGGCCGAGACATAGTGCAGAAGCGTGGCCCGATGTGCGCGAGTGGATCGATCTCGAAGCAATCCGGGGTGCCGGCGCACAAGCGCCTCTAGCGTCCCGATGTCGCCAGAAACTACAGCATCGGCGGCCGACTCGAATACCTGACTTTCGGAGCCTTCCTGCGAGACGCGCTCCAAGTGCTTCGCGAAACCTGGCCAGTTGTCGAACCCATGAGCGCGCGCGATCAAATACTGCGCGTCGGCGAGAGCGAGCCCTGCAACTGTATGGCGAGACTCGCTCACCTTTTCTCGCACCCGCTTTTCGATTGCTTCGATCGCGCGATCGATGCTTCCCTGCACGAATGGCGTGATGCCGACACCACGCAACCGTGCGAGCGTCTCGAGCCATTCCGTGGCCCACGTTCGAACAGCGCCGGCATCCGCGGACTTTGCGGCTTTGACGAGATCCTTCGCCCGTTTCCTGTAGTGCTTGAGGCTCGGGCCAGGGGGCAGAGGCAGCACATCCATACGAAGCTCCTTTCAGTGCTTGCCTGGAGTCCGCTCGCGTCAGGCTGAAAGAAGGTTCGTAACCTTCATTTTCTTGATGGGTGGGCACGGCCCTTTCCGCGGACTGGGTGCGCCCCTGGCGCTGAGTCTCAGAGTAAGCCGCCACTCCGGTTAGCGCAACCGTGCATCAGTTTTCGAGAAGCGGTTGCATGATGGATGCGGTTTGAGAGGCGGCGCGGCGCGTGGGCCTCCGCTATCATGCCTAGATAACTGTGCAGGATTGCCGCATGTTGTCATAAGGTTGCCGCGATGTCAGCTATTGTTCGGGCTACATTTCCTCGACGCTTGTATGGTGCGTTTCAATTACATTCTTTGTCACGCAAATTCCATCGCCGGCATGTACGCTGCTCTCCAACCTGGGTGATGACCGGCGTCGAAAAGCGAATTCCATTCCCGCAACGTATAGTCTCTGGAAACCAATCCTACCAACGGAGGAAGTATCATGCGTCGCCGCCATAGTTCTGCGTTTTCAATAGTAGCTGTATTGCTTGCCACCGGGGCCTGCAGCACCCAGGGCTCGGGCAGCAACACTTCCGATCCGCCACCCGCGAGCGCTCAGCCTTCCAGTGCCGCAATGTCGGACGAAACGTCCGTTAAGGTTGCTGAGGGCGGCATATCCGTCCCGGACTGGACCGGCATGATCGACGCCAAGGAAGCGGCGGCCGGACAGGTTCTCAGCAACGCGAAGCTCGCCCGAGAGGGAGACGCCCTGCGCGTCACGACCGGCCCCGCTGTGGCGTACTGGAACCCGAACAACAGGGCAACCGGGAATTACACGGTCAAGGCGACATTTACGGAAGCAAAGTACATGTCGATCAATGACCATCCCCACCCGTATGGAATCGTCATCGGCGGAAACGACCTGGGGACCGAGACGCAGAGCTACCTGTACTGTGCGGCGTACGGCAGCGGCAAATTCATCGTCCGCGGTTTCGGTCCTGCCCCCTTCCAGATCAACGGGCGCGGCGAGACGAACCCGGCAGTGAACAAGGCGGCCGGCGCTGGTGAGCCTGTGACGCAGGAAATTGCCGTAACGGTCAAGGACGACAAGGTTGACTGCGCCATCAACGGAACGGTCGTAGGCAGCTACGACAAATCCGCGCTGGTGGGCGAGGGGAAGTTGAAGTCAACTGACGGCGTGTATGGGATTCGTTTCGCCCACAATACCGACGGGACAGTTACCGGCCTCGCCATGACCAGGCAGTAACGCTTTGCTGGGGAGTAGGGGAGAGGGATGGGGGGTTAAGTCGCGAATTCCGCTACCACCTATCCCCCATCCCCCCTTCCCCTCCGATACTTTGCCCGCCGCTTCGCGAGCTAGTCGCGCATCCAGTGGCAGGTATAGCCGCCTGGATTCCTCTGCAGATAGTCCTGATGGTTTTTCTCGGCGCTGTACCACGTCGACGCGGCCGCGATCTCGGTAGTTATCGCCTTCTTCCACTTGCCCGACTTTTCGACCCGCTGCTTCACCCGCTCGGCAATGTGACGCTGCTCGGGCGAGGTGTAAAAGATCGCAGAACGATACTGCGAGCCGGCGTCGTTGCCCTGGCGGTTGAGCGTAGTTGGGTCGTGCAGCCGGAAAAACCACTGCTCGAGCAGTATCTCGAAGCTTAGAATCGCGGGATCGAAGGTGACGCGAATGGACTCCGCGTGCCCCGATTTGCTGTCGTGAGTATCGTGGTACGTCGGGTTCTCCAGCCAGCCGCCCGTGTAGCCGACGTCGGTATCGATAACGCCCGGGATCTTGCGCAGGATCTCCTCCACTCCCCAGAAGCAGCCGGCCGCGAGTACCGCAACTTCAGTCTGTTTTCCCGCGGCGATGGGTGCTCTGGTGGTCGTGCTTTCAGTGCTCATTAGCATCAACTCTTGATTGTGTGTGGATGTTAAGGGTTATCACACTGGCATTGCCGTCGCAATCGCTTGAACGGCAATCTGTCGCGATTTTGTCGCACATTCCCAGCTTAGGCGACCACTTATACGAAGTGTTCAAGGGGTCAGAGTCGTTGATCCGCGAAGGCTCGCAGTCTTCAGACACAAATCCCATATACCCAGCCAAAGTTCACCCTTGCAGCTCACTCCCTGCCGATCTCCTGTTGACTTCCTACAGAAGAAACCGCACGCTCCTGTCGAACCCCACAGAAGATAAAAAGCTCTTTTTTTGGCCCACCCATGCTACAGCCACCGCAGTTCGCTTAAAGCCAGCCGGGCGGACCCATCGCTGGCGATTCGAGGGGAGTGAGTACGGCTACATGCACTGATTGCGATTTGCAAACACGCGACCGCACTTACGGTTTCGCACAGTGGACGTTTCGCGGCTTCGAATTCGAGAGCGAGCGCGTAGCAGAGTCAGTGCCTTCGCTTAGCCGGCGAGCTCTCGACCTGCAGTTCGGATCCGCCATCCACTCGCCGCTCGAAGAATAGAGCCTCTGGAAGGGGGTTCGCACCGTACTGGGCAATCTCGTGGAAGCCAAATGCGCGGTACAGGCGTTGGGCGCTTCGCATCGATGGCAGCGTATCGAGCCGCATCCACGTGTAGCCGGCGTAGCGAGCTTCATGAAGAAGGTGCTCGACGAGCGCGTGCCCCGGGCCGCCCGCGCGGTGCTCAGTTCGAAAGTACAACCGCTTCATCCGCAGACCGTCGGTGCGTCAAGAGGCCGGAACGCGATACACCCCGCGGGCTCATGCCCGGCTGCGAGAAGAAGGCACCCGCAGGCGGCGCGTACTGCCCAGGTAGCGTCGCGAGTTCAGTCTCGAAGGCCTGAAGTTCCAGGCAAGCGGCGAAGCCCTGCTTGTCCAATGTATTCGCGTATTCGCCGCGCGCTACGCGGCTGCCAGCACGTGACTATCCTTCCGCGCGCAAAGCGATTACGGGATCTATCCTTGTGCTCGATCGGGCGGGGATGATGCTGGCGATGATCGCGACGACGAGGAGCATCCCAGCGGTGACAGCGAGCGTTACACCGTCTGTCGGAGTGACTTCGTAGAGCATCGTCGCCAGTAGCCGGTTGGCCAGGAAAGCGCCCAGCAGCCCTACGCCAATTCCAACAGTCGCGATCGCGAGAGCCCGTCGCATCACCATCCTCCAAAGATCTGCCGCTGTGGCACCCAACGCCATACGCACGCCGAGCTCGCGCGTTCGCTGCCGCACCATTGTGGCCATGACGCCGAAC
>JACDCM010000063.1 GCA_013817545.1 Gemmatimonadaceae bacterium
CGACCTTTCAGCCGCACTCTTCATCTGCACGGCGAATAACCTGTACGACATCCCGGTCGCACTGCGTGACCGAATGGAAGTGATTCGCATTGCTGGCTACACGATCGAAGAGAAAGTGGAAATAGCGTGGCGATATCTGCTGCCCAAGCTGCTGGAGGAGAACGGGCTCCTTGAACAGGATCTCCAGTTCACCGACGAGGTTCTGGGGTACATCTCGAGTGGGTACTCGCGTGAAGCCGGGCTTCGTGGCTTTTCGCGCAACGTTTCGAGTCTCATGCGCAAGCGCGCGCGCAAGAAGGCGGAAGGTGAGGAAGGTGCCTGGCTTGTAGACATCAAGATGATCGAGGATGTCCTCGGCCCTCAGCGCTTCACGTCCGAAGCGGCGGAAAAGGAGCCTGAGATTGGCGCGGTCACTGGTCTGGCGTGGACGTCGACCGGTGGGGACCTGATGCTTATCGAGGCGCTGAGAATGCCGGGGAGTGGGCGACTGATCGTCACCGGCCAGCTGGGCGACGTCATGCGCGAATCCGTGGACGCGGCATACTCGTACGTCCGTTCACGCGCACATCAGCTCGGCATCGAGAACAAGTCATTCAAGGAACACGATGTGCATATCCACTTTCCCGCGGGGGCGATTCCAAAGGATGGTCCGAGCGCAGGGGTTGCCATCACACTCGCCGTCGCCAGCGTGCTGAGCGAACGCCCGGTTCGCCGCGACATCGCCATGACTGGCGAGGTCACACTTAGGGGCCGCGTACTCGAGATCGGCGGCGTCAAGGAGAAAACCCTTGCCGCATATCGGGCCGGTCTGCGCCAGATCATCATGCCGAAGTCCAACGAAAAGGATCTGCGCGATGTGCCAGCCGAGGTGCGCGCCAACATGGCCTTCACCTTCGCACAGACGATGGACGAGGTGATTTTCCTCGCACTGCTCCCGGCGGGGCTCTCTCACGCGGCTGATTTCGGTCCGCTGCAGGAGTCGGATCCTGCCGTGAGGCCTGCGCTGCCCGAACGGGAGATCGCCATCGGGACTCACGGCTAAGTGGTCGGTTTGGCAAACCCGGAATCGGCGTCCAAGCCGATAGCCGGGAGCTTCCAGGCGCTTGACGATCCGATCAAGCGCGCTCAGCTCAAGACAATGCAGCGTCGCGCGAGCGGCCTGCTTGTGCTCGCGACAATCGTGTTCGTCATCGCGCGGTTGCTGGAGGAAGCATATCCTTGGCTCGGTTACGTCCGCGCCACCGCTGAAGCATCAATGGTGGGCGGGCTCGCGGATTGGTTCGCGGTCACCGCGCTTTTCCGACACCCGCTAGGCATTCCCATCCCGCACACCGCAATCGTCGCCGCGCGAAAAGAGCAGGTGGGACGCGCCCTTGGCAGATTCGTGCAGCAGCATTTTCTCAGTCCGGCGGTCCTCTCGCAACGACTCGCTTCGCTGCGCATAACCGAGCAGCTGGCACGTTGGCTGGTTAATCCCGAGAACAGCCGAACCGTGGCTCAGCATGCCGCGAAAGGGCTCGCCAGCGCCGCTCGCGTTCTTCGCGATGAGGACGTGCAGGAGCTGATCGACGGAGTGCTGGTAAGACGCGTCCGTGAAACTCAGGTCGCTCCCCTTCTGGGTCGTGTGCTGTCCGTGATGACGGCGGGCGACCGGCATCAGGAGCTACTCAACGAAGCCATCAAGCTTCTGGCGCGCGCGGTGGACGAAAATCAGGAAGTCATCCGGGAGCGCATCGAGCGCGAAACTCCCTGGTGGGTTCCCGACATCGTTGACGCCAAGATTCATCAGAAGATCGTCACGGCGCTGGACAGAACTCTTCGTGAGATCCGGGACGACCCGCAGCACGAGCTACGCGCGCGTTTCGACACGGCGCTGCGCGACTTCATCGACAAGCTGCACACATCGAGTGACGTTCAGGAGCGAGCAGAGCAGATCAAGGAAGAGTTGCTCGATGCTGAATCAGTACGGCGTTTCTCGAGCGGGATGTGGGAGGAGGCGAAGGGCGCCATTATTCGGCGCGCCGAGAGCGTCGAATCGCACCCGCCCGGCGCAATCGAAAGTGGCGTCGAATCGCTGGGACAAACGTTATTGAACGATCCAGCTCTCATGGCAAAGGTGGACGGCTGGATCGCGAGCATCGCACTAGCCCTCGTCGAGCGGTATCACGGTGAAGTCTCTGCGCTCATCTCTCAAACGGTAGACTCCTGGGACCCGCAGGTCACATCGCAGAGGATCGAGCTCGCCGTTGGCAAGGATCTGCAATACATCCGGATCAACGGTACGCTGGTCGGCGGCCTCGCGGGGCTCCTGATCTACGTGGTTTCGAAGTTCATGTGATCTGTGGTGGGTTAGAGCGGGCCGATCGCTGATCAGGGCTGATTGCGAATTGCGGATTGCGGATTAACTGCGCACGCGACGCGCTGGTGAGGCACCGTGCTAGCGCAGCACTACCTTCTCCACGTTCAGGATGTTCGTGTCGACTCCCTCTGGTACGTCAACAAAAAGCACGGCCGCGCGCCCACTCACTTCGCCCCCCCAAAGCATTAGCGCACGACCGCGCGCGGAATAGCGTTTCCCGCCGGTCGGGACTGGTACGGCGTCAGGAGACTTGAACCTCGTCGCTATTCCTTCTTCCATGGCATTGGAAAACTCCGCCGCATCCACGGCGGAATCCCATATCGTCAACCAGGCTATGCCGTCACCACGTGCGGTCTGGATCACTACGTAGCGATCGCCATCCCACCCTGCTGCGGCGCGCACGGCCAGGTTCTGATCGCGGGTATGTTCGAAAAGCAAAACCCGCGTTTCAAATTCACCCAGATCGTTCTCGTACATTGGCTCGCCACTCGTTGGCGTGGGTAGCGTGATGCGAACAGGATCATCCCGAGTGTCGAAGTAGGCATTTGCATGAAGGATCTGCTCAGTGGACACCGGCATCTCGGCCTTGAACGGAGACGAGCGCCGGTGTCGCGCGTCGTAGCGACTCATGAACTCCGCGCCGCTGAGATAGGGGAAGAGCAGTGTTTCCTGAATGATGGTGGGAGCGGTTGAGAAGAGCGGCATGGAGCTCTGGCTCTGCCGTATGATCTCGCGGGCCTTGTCCCACGCTATCAGCTGGCCCCCCATGAGCCGCAACGATACGAAAGTGGCCTGACCTTCCATCACGGAAGAAGCGGCAACAACGCGATCGTTCTGGCCGGTGGTCTGCTGGATGGAGTCGAGGTTAGCGTGCTGATCCTGCAGCGCGTGCACCAGCTCGTGGGTCACCGTCTGCTCCAGCATCTCCTTCCGCGCATCATCGGGAACGTACAGGACTTTTGTCTTCGGGTCGTAGTAGCCGGCTACCTGCTCGGTGAGAAGGTTCACGAGAAACGCTTTTAGATCCAGCGTCTCCGGAAGGAGTCCGAGACGGCGATATGCCGTCTGCTGGCCAAGCAGCTCGCGCGCAGCTGCCTCTTCCGTAACACGACTCTGGAGAAATTCTCGAATCTGATCGCGGCTCCGCTGCTCGATTTTGGGCGGGCTCTTGAATTTGAGTCCGGTAGCGCGCTCGATCCGCGGCACATTCTCCGCTACGAGATCGGCGTATGGTCCATCAGCACCGTCATCACCGCCACCCTTGCAGGCAGCCAGGGCGAGTGAAGCGCCTACCAGAATTACACGCAGGCGTGCGTTAGTCATTCCTGCCATTCCACCCTCTGTCCGGTAGCCACGCTCACAACGCGCGCCACGTCGTGGCCACGCACGATTAACCCCTCATCCATGAATCGACGCACAAGATCCCATTCCACCGCGGCCAGCCTGGTAACTGAATCGGATTGCGGCGCGCGATCCTGAGCCGGTCCCCGCGAGCCCGCTTCATCCCGTGCTGGCGCTGATCGGTCCTGCCGTACCTGGCCGCCGGCCAAAGCCGCCTCGATGTCAGCTCCGAAACGTTCCAGCGCAGCAATCCCGTCGCGCGCGAAGCGTTCGAACTGGTCGTCCGGAGACGGCGCTGCGCCGCCCGGCACGTCAGAGGGTTGCTCCCGCACGTCGGCTGGTCGCTTTGCGCCGGTACGCAGCAACTCCCGTCGCTCGAGGATCAGTGCTTCCGTCTCGGGAGAGTAGCGCGCCCGCGCCTGCGCGTGTGCGCATGCTTCGTCAAGAATATCGATGGCACGATCGGGACGCGCGCGATCGGTGATGAAGAGATCACTCAGGCGCACCGCGGCGAGCAGAGCGTCTTCCGCAATGACGATGTTGTGGTGTCGCTCGAGACGATCCTTGCGTGCTTCCAGAATCTCAAGCGTCTGCTCCGCGTTCAGCTCACGTACGTTGATTTTCTGAAAACGGCGCTCGAGTGCGGGATCACCGCAAACCCAGCGGTCGTACTCGTCGCTGGTGGTCGCGCCAATCACGCGGAAGTCGCCCCTTACCAGCGCCGGCTTTAGCATGTTCGCCGCATCCATCGCGACCCCCATCGCGGTTCCCTGACCGATAAGATTGTGCAGCTCGTCGACAAACAGGATGATGTTTGGATCAGCGGATGCTTGCGCGACCATGGAACGAAGCCGCTCTTCGTACTGCCCGCGGTACATGGTCCCCGCGAGCAGCGCTACATGATCCAGGGCCAGGAGGCGCGCGGATCGGAGCACGGCAGGCACTTCGCCCGAAACGATGCGCTGAGCAAGGCCTTCCGCGATGGCCGTCTTTCCCACACCCGCGGGCCCTACCAGCGCAGGATTGTTCTTGCTCTGCCTTAGCAGGATGTCGATGACTCGCGAAATCTCGTCGTCCCTGCAGCGCACGACTTCCAGCCGGCCGTGGCGCGCTTCGACGGTAAGATCGCGAACGATGCGCGAGAGAGCCGCGTCATCGGGTCGCAGGATGTCATTTAGCATCATCGGCCAAGAATCCCGTGTACGTACCAATCAGCCATGGACTGTCCCCACAAAAGAGCGAGTAATGCGGCCGGGGCGAGAAATACACCGAACGGAACCAGTGGCGGGTCGAAAGCCGTGCCACGGCGCTTGCTGTTCGCCCAGCCTATCGGAAAAACCACTGCGAGAAACACTACAGCGCCAATCAGCGCGCCAAGGAATACGGTGAGCAGCGTGCGCCCTGGTCCAAGTGCCGCCCCCGCCATCGCCATGAGAGTAACATCGCCAAATCCCATCGCTTCCTTCTTGAACGCCATCTCACCAAGCCATCCAGCTATCGAGATCGCGCCCGCACCGACGCACGCTCCTATCAATGCATCATACAGGTCAGCAAAGGGAACTGTTTCACCGACCATCACTCCAGCCACCGCCATCACCAGCATCCAGACAAGCCCGAATGCGGTAAATCCGTCCGGAATTACATAGTGTTCCGCGTCAGTGAGGGCTATTCCCAGTAGCAGGGTGCCGAACACGGCCACGCGCAACGCAGTGAGAGACGGGCCGAATTCGACGACCGCTGCGAGCCAGCCAAGCGCGACGACAAGCTCCACCAGAGGATACACCGGTGAGATGCTCGTTCCGCAGCCGCGGCAACGTGCGCGCAACGCCAACCAGCTGAGGATCGGGATGTTCTCGAACCAGGCTATCTCGTGACCGCAGTTCGGACAGCGCGAGCGCGGTTTGACAACCGAGAGTCCGAGTGGCCAGCGTGAGATGCATACATTAAGGAAAGAACCGATGGAGGCACCGACTATGAAGGTCACAATTCGGAATGTCGTCTCGCTCACGAGCTGGCACCGTACAGAAGAATGCCAGCGGCAACCGCTACGTTCAGTGACTCTACAAACGGATCGATCGGAATAGCGATCATTCGGCCAACGCGCTGCCTGGCGAAGTCGCTCAGCCCACTTCCCTCATTGCCCGCGACAATCGCAACACGTTCCGGAAATTCCACGGTGGACATGGGCTCGCCGTCCACACTGGAGCCCCACAACTGTATTGCTTCGCGCTGAAGGAACACGTCCAAAGCTTCCCAGGTACAAGAGATGACGGGATGCGTGAAGAGCGCACCCATGGAACTGCGCACGACCTTCGCATTCCAAGGGTCCACGGTGCCAGGGAGCACCAGGGTGGCTGCGGCACCAAAAGCAGCGGCAGTACGAATCAACGTTCCAAGATTCCCGGGATCCTGAATCGCATCCAGGATGAGAAGGCGAACTCGCTCCGGAACTGCGAGCACGTCGAGGGCGCGATCAGGAATTTTGCCGACGGCCAGAATGCCTTGCGGGGCCTCGGTGTCCGAAGCGTCAGCAAGTTCACTTTCTGTGACGCCGCGCACAGGAATTTCCCGTTCGGTGATCGCCGCCAGCAGCGAAGCGCCACGAGGGTTCACCGAAAGCAGGGGCGACACGATGGCCCCGACAACTGAAATTCCAGAACGAAGAAGTTCCTCTGTCGCTCGAACGCCTTCGGCGACGAAAACTCCTCGGCGTTCGCGAGCTTTGCGACGCTTGAGGTCGCGCGCCAACTTCAACAGGTCCACCGCGTCGCGCTGGATACATGGAATAGGACTTGCCTCGAAAAGTCACGCACGCTCACGACGGAGATACCATGAAACGATTCATCGCTGGGTTTACACTCTTCCTCACCATCGTCGGCTGCGGCGTATCCACGCAGCAGGAAGTGGAGCTGGGGACGCAATACGCCCAACAGATAAACGCACAGCTTCCCATTGTGGACGACCCGGAGATCAACCGGTACATCAACATCCTTGGCGACTCCATCGCCCTGTTGTCCGATGATCGCGCTCTCGACTGGCATTTCTTTGTAGTGAATAGCAAGGAAGTCAACGCGTTCGCGGTGCCTGGCGGTTTCATTTATGTGAATCGTGGCCTGATAGAACGGTCAACCAACCTCGCTCAGCTCGCAGGCGTACTCGGACACGAAATAGCTCACGTAACAGAGCGGCATTCTATCGAGCAGATGGAGAAATCGCAAAAGGCCAACATCGGAGTGACTTTGGGATGCATTCTACTCAAGGCATGCAACGATCCGGCCACCGGACAACTCATTAACGCAGTAGGAACGGCGGTTTTTGCGGGTTTCAGCCGGAAGGCCGAGTCTGAAGCCGACGAAAAAGCGGTCACATATGTGGCACGCGCCAATATCCATCCGATTGGCATTCCGCAAATGTTCTCGCAGTTGCTTGAGGAACGGCGCAGCCGGCCGGCAGGTGTTGAGGCCTGGTTCGCTACGCATCCGCTCGAAGAGGATCGCATCGCTGAGACGACCAACCTCATCCAGAAGGTCGATCCCGCCATTCTTCAGACGCTGACCACTGACACGCCACGGTTTCACGAATTCAAGCAGCGTGTCGCTTCTCTTCCTGCTCCTCCGCCGCCGAGACAGGCGCGCTAGCAGGTGCTGGGGAGTGGGGGTTAGGGGTTAGGGAGTTGTTTGTCCCACTCCCCACCCCCATACCCTACTCCCCATGAAGATCGCCCTCACCATCGCCGGATCCGATTCCGGTGGGGGCGCCGGGATCCAGGCTGACCTCAAGACGTTTTCGCGATTCGGGGTCTTCGGCACCTCCGTGATTACGGCAATCACCGCCCAGAACACTCTCGGGGTCGTGCGGTACAGCGTTGTGGAACCAGAGATGATCCGCGCGCAACTCGACGCGGTGGCGTCGGATCTTCGCCCATGCGCGGTAAAGTCTGGAATGCTTGCCGATGCTGCTGTGGTGGCAGCGGTGACTGAAGGAATACGGCGGCACGCGCTCACACCGTATGTTCTCGATCCCGTAATGGTGGCTACATCCGGGGATGTGCTGCTCGAGCCCGATGCGGTAGCGTTGATCAAGCGCGACCTTGTCCCGCTTGCGACCCTCGTGACACCCAACCTCGATGAGGCGGCGATTCTCGCTGGTATACAGGTGACGGATATCGCCACCATGGAAAACGCAGCGAAGCTCCTCGTGGACATGGGTGCTCGTGCGGCGCTAGTGAAAGGCGGACACCTGCGCGGCGACGTGGTAACTGACCTGTTATGGGACGGAGCTACGTTAACCCGACACGATCACACCAGACTGAACACGCGCCACACCCACGGTACCGGCTGCACGCTGTCCTCCGCGATTACCGCTCACCTGGCTCTCGGTGATTCGCTTTGTGATGCGGTGCAACGGTCTCTGGACTACGTGCATCGAGCCATCGCGCTAGCGCCCGGACTGGGAGAGGGCCACGGACCGTTGAACCATCTGGCGTGACGACGTGCTGGTGGAGTGACCCCGATGCCATGTCGGCAAAGAGATCAACTAGTCAGGGATCACTCTTGAGCGACCCAAGAAACGCTCGAACCAGAGCTATAAATCGGTGTCGTACCCGTTCGGTTGTCTCCAGCACTTCCGCGTGATTGAGCGGAATTCCAGACATGCCCGCCGCAACGTTTGTTATGCAGCTCACTCCTGCAACACGCATCCCCAGCGCGCGCGCTACGATCACCTCCGGAACAGTCGACATTCCAACCGCGTCGGCGCCCAGCCGCTCCAGCATGCGCACCTCAGCTGGCGTTTCATAAGCGGGACCCAAAAGGCCTGCGTAGACACCCTCCGCGAGGGGAATGCCTGCTTTTAGAGCGGCCAGTCGCATCCGCCGGCTTAGATCGAGGTCATACGGTTCCGACATGTCCGGAAATCGCGACTCGGCATCTTTTGCGGGACCGGCGAGCGGACTACGCCACATCAGATTTATATGATCCCTGATGAGCATGAAATCGCCCGGGACCAATGTGCGGCGTATGCCCCCGGCGGCGTTCGATACGAGCAGCATTCGCGCACCGAGCTCGTGCATGAGTCGCACGGGCATACCGGCCATTTCCGGATTATGCCCCTCGTATAGATGCAGTCGTCCCTGAAGTGCGATTACGGTTGATGCGTTCAGCGTACCACAAACAAAGCGGCCCGCGTGTCCTCGCACTGTTGCTCTAGGGAATGCCGGAATGTCCTCGAATGGAATGACCGACGCATCTTCTATCGCTTCGGCTATATCGCCCAGTCCAGAGCCCAGAATGAGCGCGATGGTTGGCTCACAACCATTCAGGCGTTGGCGCAGCACTTCTACCATGCCGCGAACGGCTGGGGCCCTGATCAAGGCGGCGTCTGAAGCTCGCCGAACGTCTGCTCGGCGTTCGCGATCAACTCGAGCCTCTCAACCCACGGAAGAAACGCGCTGGCAAAGCCGTTAAGCGCGATCGTGCGGAGCTCGCGCATGGTGAAGTCGAGGTGCTGCGCCGCGTACCAGTATTCATCCGTGAGTGTCGTGCCACTCATGAGACGGTTGTCGGTGTTCAAGACGACGTTCTGCCCCTGATCGAAGTACTTACGCAAGGGATGCGTTTCGTAAGTGGAGGTTGCTCGCGTCTGAACGTTGCTGGTGAGGCAGATTTCGAGCGCAATACGCCGATCATTCACATACTGCGCCAGCGATGCATCCTCGATCAGCCGAGTCGCGTGACCGATGCGGTCTGCGCCACAAAGATGCACCGCTTCGCGAATGGATTCGGGACCGTCGCCCTCCCCTGCGTGTACGGTGCATGCCAGATCGTACTCGCGCGCGTGGGCGAACGCAGCCGCATGCAGGGCGGCTGGATTACCCACCTCCCCTCCGGCCAGGTCGAATGCCACTACTCCCGACGCCTTGTACGCGACGGCAAGGCGCGCCAGCTCCAGCGATGTCTCCGCTGGCAAATTGCGCAAGGCACAGACGATCACGCGGCCGATGACGCCAAAATCGCGCGTCGCTCTGGCAATTCCTCGCAACGCGGACTCAACCGCTTCCCCGAGCGATAAGCCTTCCCGGGTGTTCAGGACAGGCGAGTAGCGCACCTCGATATAGGTGATACCATCATGTGAAGCGTCCTCCAACAGCTCGTAGGCAATGCGCTCGAGCGCTTCAGCTCGCTGCATGACGGAAAGCGTGATGCTGAAGCGGCTCAGATAGTCCTCCAGATTGCGCGCATCCCGCACTACCATAAACTCCCGCAAAGCCTCCGCATCGTTGAGCGGCATCGGCTTTCCATACGCGCGCCCCAGCTCAATGAGCGTTTCAGGGCGCACGGAGCCGTCGAGGTGACAGTGCAGTTCGGCTTTGGGAAGCTTGGCGAGCAGCGACCGGCTCAGTACTGGCGACATTCGGTTGCGCGCTATCTCCCGTTGCTCTCGGAGCGCGAGCGGGCCGGCTGGATTCGAAAGATTGCGCCTCCGTGAACCGGAGTGTCGAGCGCCGTTGGGAGACCGCGACTATCAGTGACAACTCGATCCCCAACTGCGAACGCAGAAGCCTCCTGCTCGTTCCACGCGCGCACCGCATCGAGCACGGTTGCTCCGCTGGATACGGTTACGCGTACGGAATTGACAAAAACGATTGTCTGCTGAGGCATCACGGACGCACCACCACCCGGTCGACCGCAGGCGGCCGCACCGGCTGCGGCAGGGCACGCAAATATCCGATCAGTGCGTCGAGATCGTTTACTTCGAGAACTTCCTTCCGGCTGGCTTTGCGAGCCAACTCGAGCCCATCTCCGCCAGTTGCAACAAAATCGTTCATGACAATCGTATAATTTTTCGCCGGGTCGATCGGCTTGCCGCTCGTCTGACTGAGCGACCGCAGGCGTTGCCCACTGCTCCTGGCGGGATCGTACGCGATCGCAATCCCCGCAAAATGGTAGTTCGGCTCGCCGCGATCGAGCAGGCGCTCGATATAAGTTCGAAGATCCCTTCCGCGTACTGTGAGCCGGTGCAGAGTGTTCGCGAATGGCTGAATCTCATACAGTTCGCCGTAAGTCGCGCTACCCGCTTTCAAGCCGGTACGGATGCCGCCGTTGTTGACGACAGCGGCGTCGGCGCGACCAACCCGCCTCTGCGCGTCCGCGATCAGATTGCCAAGGGCGTATTGCTCACCATTCCTGGGCATTGGCTCCGCGATCATGGCAACCTTCTCGTCAACGAAAGCGGACACGGCGGCAACCGCGCTCCGCACGAGTGAGTCGACCCGCGGCTGCCTCGCAAGCGAATCCGGAATAACGTCCTGCACGGTAATCGTTGCTTCACCGCCCACTTGCAGATCGATCACGCCGAGAGCGCTCCCGCTGGAACGAGCTTGCACCACCGGTATCCCTTTCACTCGCGCAGCGATCAGGGAGTGCGTGTGCCCACTCACAACAGCGTCCACCTTTTCGTCGAGCTCACCCATGAAAGTGACTATCTCGCCCTCGCACGAGGCAACGCCCGTGCGATCGCAAAAGGCGCCATCGTGTGCCACTACAAGCACAGCTTCCGCACCCCGCGTGCGAAGCTTCCGGGCAAGATCGGCTACGATTGGCGCAGGAGCATCGAACCTCAGCCCTTTCACATTCGCCGCACGAGTCGTCCTTGGCGTCAGTGTCGATGCAAGCCCTATGATGCCGATACGAATGCCGTTGCGCTCTATGAGTGTGTCATTCGGTATCCAGGGCACATCGGTGCCGTCCGCGAATCGTACGTTGGCACCGAGGATCGGATAGCGCGCGTCTCGCATCCGCGCCTTGAGCGTGTCGATTCCCCAGTCAAACTCGTGATTCCCGAGAGCGGCCGCAGTGTAGCCGAGTATGTTGTACAACTCGACGACCGGACGCCCGTACGCGAGGTTGGAGGGGAGCGTTCCCTGGTACATGTCACCACCGTCGAGAAGCACCAACGCGCATTCCGCGAGGCAGTCGCGGGACGCTCGCTCTATGGACGCTGCCAGCGCCACAGCGCCGCCACGGATCACCCCGCGAGAATCCGTTCGAGGCTCGAGAGCCCCGTGAAAGTCGTTCGTGGCCAGGATGCGAATACGCCGGCCTCGAGGCGCAGGTGGAGTAGTGCTCGTGGCACGCTCGAACGGGTTAGCCCGCATGCCGGCAAGCGCCGGACCGATCGCTTCGCCCGGCACAAGATTCCAATTGCTGGAATAATAGTCGTCGGGCTTGATGGTCCCGCGCCTGCGCACTTCATCTATCAGAAGCTGGCGAATCTCGACGGTTCCGTCGTACACCACCGGAGCACCGGCGAGCATCGCGTAGCCCCCGCCACCCGACTGGCGATAGTTGTTCAGCGCCAGCGAAAAAGTGTCCGAAGGCGCGACCGGGCGGTTCGCCACCTGGAGGTGTGTAACGCGCGAACCCACAGGCATGGAGACATCCAGCGTGTAAGTGGCGCCAGACACGATGTCGAAGTTGTAGCCTGGCACCTTCTGATTCACAGCCTCGTCGGATGTTCCGAACGTCCCGAAATACCGCGCACTGAACTCGAGATACTCCTTCAACTGCTTCCCGCTTATGCGAATCGCCTTGAGCGTATTCTCATATGGGTACAACCGCGCAACTTCCGCGACGGTGATAGGTCCCGCATCCAGGCTCGCGTCGAGTGAAAAAGCTGCAGTGGACGCCAATTGCGCGTTGGCCGTTCTCCTTTGCACCTCGAGAATGAAGTCGGTGAGTGCAACGTCCATCACGCGGGCTGAGTCTGCGCGCCAGGCTACCGGCGTATTCCCGATCTCCTCCGTTACGTAAGCGACAGTGGCCTCGTGCGCGCGCTGAGTTGCAGTCAGAACGGCAGGTGATTCTGCTCGACCGACCGTAGAAATCAGTTCGCCCCGCCTGGACGTGACGCGCCAGCGGGACCCTGCACGCTCCAGGCGAAGATGAGCCACCGCCACGTTCTCAGCCCAGTTCTTCGCCTGCATGAGCATTGTAGTCCCGATCGTCGTGTCGGCCATCTGCCTGTGCGAATGTCCGTAGTTGATCAGATCGATGCCGTCTACCTCACGCGCGAGCCGAACGCTGACATTCTCGCTGGGAAGGCGCGTGGCCACTGTGTCATAGCTTGCCGGCTCGTTCAGCCCCGAATGGACCGTCACTATCACAACGTCCGCGCCACGAGCGCGTACATCCTTTACCGCCGCACGCACCTCGGTCACGATATCACGGAATTGCAATTTTCCCTGCACCTTATCGCGGTCCCACACCGCTGATCCTGGTGTTGTTGCGCCGACGATGGCAACCGTTACTCCCGCACGCTTGAACATTCTCGACGCCGGGTACGCACGGGTTCCATCAGCGCGGTACACATTTGCAGCAAGGAACGGAAACTTCGCCTGAGCAATGGCAGCTTTGAGGGCGGGGATTCCATAGTTGAATTCGTGATTTCCTATCGCCGCCGCATCGTATCCCATCGCGTTCATCGCCGCGATTACTGGATGAGCCGCATTCGGCTCCATGCGGGCCGCGACATAGGTAAGGGGGTTACCTTGCAGCAGGTCGCCCGCGTCGACGAGCACGACGCGGCCGGGCTCGGCGACCCGGAGCGAATCCACTATTGTTGCAACGCGAGCAAGGCTGTGACGAGCGTCGGGTGCGCCGAGGTAATAGTCCCAACCGCGCAGACGGCCATGCTGATCGGTAGTCGCCGCTACCGTCAATTCGACAGCGCCCCGCGTTGCGGTGGCCTGAGAATCGGCCGTTTCTGTTCGCACACAGAATGCGAAAGCGGCGAGCAGCGTAGAGAATCCGGGGCGATGCATGGCAAAAAGGTAGTGGGTGGTCTTACACGGTGCGAGTACGGTTGACCGAGCCAGGAAGATGCCTCAACTTCGCAGTATGTTTTCCTCGAGGTTCAGGGTTCGTTACCGCATCGTGACGCACAGCCTACTTCTCCACCGCACCCCGCGTCGCGAATGTACGGCCGTCGCAAGCAGGTACTTCTCGCGTGGGTGGAAAGTCGGTTGAAGTCGCTCATCATCGGCGTAGCGGGCGGTACTGGCTCAGGCAAATCGACCGTCGCGCGCAAAGTAGCTCAGGCGCTCGATGCCGCCTCGGTCGCCTTTATTGACATGGATGCGTATTACCGCGATCTGACGCATTTGTCGCACGACGAGCGGCGGCGTTTTAACTGGGATCACCCCGACGCGTTCGACGTCGAGCTTCTTGTAAGGCACCTGGAAAAGCTCAGCGCTGGCGAGGCGATTGACAAACCTGTGTACGACTTCGTCGCTCACGCACGCGCCACCGCCAGCGTGCGCATAGCGCCCGCGGACGTGATCGTCATCGATGGAATTCTTCTGTTCGTGGACCCACGTATCCGGACGCTTTGCGACGTGAAGGTGTACGTGGACGCTGACGCCGATATAAGGTTGATCCGGCGAATTCAGCGAGACATGGCGCTTCGCGGCCGCCCATTCCAGGAAATCCTGGATCAGTACCTGAAAACCGTCCGTCCCATGCACATGGAGTTTGTGGAGCCTAGCAAACGATACGCCGACGTTATCGTGCCGCGTGGCGGCCATAACACGATTGCCATTGAGATGATTGTGGCCAAGATTCAGCGCCGCCTGGAAGCGGCGCCCGTATGACCCGCACGGAAACCAGCGAGCGCGTACTCGTCGTCGACGATGAGCCGGAGATTGTCGCTCT
>JACDCM010000350.1 GCA_013817545.1 Gemmatimonadaceae bacterium
CGTTGAAGATCCCGATCCCCGATTCCCCGTCTCTCCTCCCACCTCTAGCTAAGCTAGAACGCTTCAACGACTCTGACCCCTTGAATGGCCATCGCTTCGATTAATCCGACCACTGGAGAGACGCTCACGACGTTCGTTGAACTGAGCGCCCCCGAGCTCGAGCGTGCTATTGCGCTTGCCGCCAGCGCGTTCCGTCAGTATGGCGAAGTGTCCATGGCAGAACGATCACGCCGCATGATTCGGGCGGCGGAAATTCTCGAAGAGGAGCGCTCAGACTTTGGCCGTATCATGGCTCTCGAGATGGGCAAGCCGATCGGTGCTGCGCGGGATGAGGCGATCAAGTGCGCTCGAGCATGCAGATACTACGCTGAGAACGCGGAGCGCATGCTCGCGCCGGAGGAGGTGGCTACTGACGCGAAGCGGAGTTACGTGGTCTACCAGCCATTGGGAGTCGTGCTGGCGGTGATGCCATGGAATTTCCCCTTCTGGCAGGTATTTCGCTTCGCCGTTCCCGCGCTCATGGCCGGAAATGTCGCGCTTCTCAAGCATGCGTCCAACGTGCCGCAGTGCGCGCTGTCTATCGAGGAGATTTTTCGGCGCGCTGGATTCGAGGACGGAATCTTCACATCACTGCTGGTAGGGTCTGAAGTTGTTGGACGCCTGCTCGAGGATCCTCGCGTCGCCGCGGCTACGCTCACAGGTAGCGAGGACGCCGGCCGCAGTGTCGCCAGTATAGCCGGCAAGAATCTCAAGAAGACGGTTCTCGAACTTGGCGGCAGCGATCCCTTCATCGTGATGCCGACCGCGAATCTCGAGACGGCGATTCACACGGCAGTCAAGGCCCGCACGATCAACAGCGGGCAGTCATGCATCGCGGCGAAGCGATTCATCGTGCATCGAGACATCGCCGACGAGTTCGAGCGCGGGTTCGTCGCTGGAATGGCTGAGTTGCTTGTGGGCGATCCGCTGGACGAGTCGACCGCTGTTGGACCGCTCGCCACGCCCGGGATCCTGGCCGACCTGGAAGATCAGGTTCGGCGGTCCGTGGAGGCCGGTGCGCGCGTTCTTGTCGGCGGTGCACGCCTCGAGCGAGCTGGCAACTTCTATCGGCCCACGGTCCTTACCGACATCCCCCGAAACTCGCCTGCATACAGCGAGGAGCTGTTCGGCCCGGTGGCATCGCTGTTTCGCGTTTGGAATGCGGATGAAGCCATCGCGCTCGCCAACGATACGGGCTTTGGACTCGCTGCTAGCGCGTGGACGAACGACGCCGAGGAGCGAGAGCGCTTTATTAATGGCATTGAGGCAGGGCAGGTGTTCATTAACGCCATGGTTGCATCGGATCCTCGGCTACCGTTCGGTGGGGTGAAGAGATCGGGCTACGGTCGCGAGCTGGCTGCGTTCGGGTTGAGGGAGTTCGTCAACGTCAAGACGGTATGGATCGGGGTCTAGCCAAGAAGTAACCACAAGCGCACCGCGCTGCGGGTTCCTCGAACGGCGCATCCATTCTACGCCGGCTTCGTAATGAAGCGGCGTCCGCTGAACCCGCTTCTCGCGAGGATGTTACCAAGCCCCTAACGGCGCGCTCGTCCCGCTAGCATAACTCGCCGCTGCTGACTAGCTTACCCAGTCTCACATCAATCAATTCCCGGTCCGGGCCTGCCCTCAGCCCCGAGTGTATCCATGCATCCGTTCATCGAAACCCAAAAAGAATATCTTCGCGACATGCCGCCTTTCCGTGCGGGCGACACACTTCGCGTAAATGTGCGAGTCAAGGAAGGCGAGAAAGAGCGCATCCAGGCCTTTGAAGGTGTTTGCATCGCGCGGCGTGGCGGCGGTGTGAGCGAGACGTTCACGGTGCGGAAGGTTTCCAACGGCGTCGGTGTCGAGCGCATCTTTCCGCTGCACAGCCCGATGATCGGCGGCATTATCGTCATGCGTCGCGGACAGGTGCGGCGCGCCAAGCTGTACTACCTGCGCCACCTCACGGGCAAGGCAACGCGTATCAAGGAGCGTAAGGCTCCGGTCCATCGCGACGTGTCCAACTGAAGCTGGCGTGACGGACGACGGCGGCCGCGTTCGGCGTAGCCATCGGCGCCGTCATCGCTGGAGCCAGATCGAACGGGATTTGCGGCGCCAGGGCGGGACTCTCATCGCCGGCGTCGATGAGGTAGGACGGGGCTCCCTTGCGGGCCCCGTTGTCGCATGCGCTGTGATCATGCCTCCCGGTGACCGGGCCATAGGAGGAGTTGACGACTCCAAGCAATTGACGGCCGCACAACGCGTCACGCTCTCCGTGCGCATTCGGGAGCACGCCCTCTCCATCGGAATCGGTGCGGCCTCCGTCCGCGAAATCGACCGGATCAACATCTATCACGCGACCGTGCTGGCGATGCGGCGCGCGCTTAGTCGCCTGACGCTGCCTCCAGATCATGTTTTAATTGACGGAAAGCAGATTCGCACGTTGCCGGTCACGCATACAGCCGTGGTGGGCGGCGACGGACGCTGTTTCTCCATTGCGTGTGCGTCCATCATAGCGAAGGTCACCCGCGACCGCCTGATGCAGTCGCTCGGCAAGCGGCACCCCGGGTACTTGTGGGAGCGCAACGCTGGCTATGGTACCCCAGCTCACTGGAGTGCGCTGGAAAGCCAGGGGAGCTGTCGGCATCATCGCCACCTCTTCATCTCGAGCCGGCAGCTCACGCTGGATTTCGGAAGCACCGCAGTGATTTGCGAGGAAGCCGCTGACGCAATGCACGACGACATTAACGACCATGTCGCCGCGGACTGCCTGCCGCACGAATCTCAGGCTTCGCAGTTCGCAATTCGCTATTCGCAGTCAGAGGTTCCCAGTTCGCAGTTGGCTGTTCCGCCTATGCCAACGAGCGCGTGACCGACACTGCCGTCTTTCGGCCCGGCCTTCTCGCCGGGCAGGTCGCCGTGATAACAGGCGGAGGAACCGGCATTGGTTTCGGCATCGCCGAGTTGCTTGCGCAGCTCGGTGCCCACGTCGTGCTGGCGAGCCGCAAACCGGCGCATCTCGATCCCGCGGTTGAAAAAATTCGAAATGCTGGCGGCTCCGCGTCAGCGGTGGCTGTGGACGTGAGGGATGCCGATCGCGTCAAGACGATGGTTGACTCCGTCCAAAGCGAGCACGGCCGTATCGACATTCTCGTCAACAATGCGGCCGGCAATTTTTACGCGCCTTCAGAGACTCTATCCGCTAACGCCTGGAAGTCAGTTATCGAGATAGATCTGTACGGCACTTTTTTCTGCTCGCAGGCGGTTGCCCCGATTATGCGGCAGAGCGGCGGCGGACGCATTATCAATATCTCCATGACGCTGCACTACCGCGGCTGGCCGCAGATGGCGCACGCGACGGCGGCAAAGGCGGGCATCGACGCGCTCACGCGTACGCTAGCAATGGAGTGGGCGCCACATGGCATCCGCGTCAATGCAATTGCTCCAGGTCCCATTCCGACGGAAGGCGTGCGCAAGGCATTTACGCCACCTCCAAACTCGGAAGGCGTAGTCGACCTCTTCGCTGAGGAGCGAGCGATGAGCGCCTATGCGAAACGCGCCATACCATTGGGCCGGTGGGGTTCGCCCGCCGATATCGCCAACATGGTGGCTTTCCTGGTGTCACCTGCAGGAGATTGGATAACAGGGTCGATCATGGTGGTGGACGGGGGCGAATGGCTGTCGCGGGGGCAGTCGAACTAGAAATAGCCTGTGATGGGTATCACATTGCTACAGTGGCGGTTGACTGGGTGCGGCGGCACAAAACTCGCTATACTACTCGATCAGTTTCAAGCTGTATTTTCCACTCGGAGACTCGGAGCGATATTTATGAGAACCAAATTGACTACGGTGGTGTTCGGTGCACTCGCGCTACCCTTTCTTGCGGGCTGCGCCACGAAGGGGTTTGTGCGTAAGGAGCTCGCGACGCAGCGCACCTCGATCGATTCCAGCTTCGCTTCAGGAATGGCGATGGAGCGTTCGGAGCGCATGGCAGGCGACAGCGCGCTTCGTGGCGACATCCAGATGCTTCGCCGCGATCTCGACAGCCTTCGCACTGAGTTCAGCGTCAAGATCACCGCACTTGAAAATGGAATGCAGTTTGCGATGCCGGTGAATTTCGCTTTCGATGATGCGACGGTCCGTTCGGAAGATATGGCGGCGCTCGACAAGTTCGCAGAGGTGGTGCAGCGTCACTATGCGGGCTCCAAGATCACGGTCGAAGGCTTTGCTGATCCTGCGGGTAGCACGCGTTACAATCTCAGGTTGTCAAAGCAGCGCGCGGAATCCGTAAAGTCTTATCTCACGGAGAAGGGTATTGCGGAAGTTGCCGCAATTGGTTTTGGTGAGTCGCGCCAGGTTGTGCAGGGTGCGGAGCGCGACGAGCCGGGCGCGGAGAAGAACCGCCGTGTGGTGTTCGTCGTGGAAAGCCGCGGTGACGCCGGTGTAGCGATTGTGGAGCAGCCCGGAAACTAGTCCGGCAGCTCTAGATGTAGGGAGCGG
>JACDCM010000351.1 GCA_013817545.1 Gemmatimonadaceae bacterium
GATAGGTGCCTGCCGCCACGCCAGCACCAACAGAAACTGTGAAGGTGGAGGACGCGCCGGTCGCGGGATTCGGATTGAACACGCCTGTAACGCCTGGCGGGGCGCCTTCCAGGGCTAGCGCAACGGCCCCGGTAAAGTTGGTCCGCGCGAGATTGATGGTGATCGGCGCGTTTCCGCCTGGCGGAATCGCAAGCGTTCCTGACGACAGCGTAAACGTGAACGCCGATGCACCCGTAACTGTGAGGCTCAAGTTTGCAGTGGCATCCGCGACACCACTCCCCTTTGCGACCGCGGTCATGTTGTAGGAGCCCGGAGCCGTAGCTGCCCCCACCTGGACGGTGATGCTGGCGGTGGTGACTCGGCCCGTGGTAGTGACGTTGCTCACGACGGCTGTCACGCCCGTCGGAACTCCTGTCATCGTCAGGCTGACCACACCGTTGAAAATCCCGCTACGGGTAAGAGTCCCCGTGACTGCTTGCGAGCCGCCCTGCGAGATAGTCACGCTGGACGGACTGACCGACATCGCTATCGATCCTCGGCCTTGCCCAGGTTCGGTTGTCCCGGTGTCGTCGGTGAGGCAGCCAGTTGCCAGTGTCATGACGAGAACCATCACCAGCGCCTTGCTCGTCCAGCTTTTCCGGTCCAGGTGGCCCATAAATCCCTCGATTGGTGGGGCTGAGTGGGGGGGACGTGATGCGTCACTGTGCAGCACGCAAGGCCCGCTCAGTGTCGCTCGTGAAATGAAGGCTGCTTCTGTGTGCGGCAGGCGACATAGTCCAGACGGGACCAGCCGACCGGCAGCTTTGGACGCTTTCTCCGCGCGAATGTGGCGGACCGGCGTCAGTTAGTTCTCAGCCGTGTATCATCTCGCTATCATTTGGACCAACCTGAGGTTGCTCATGACGATGCGCGGGCACGGCTGGGGTGCGAGAGGGGCCGATTACCGGCCGGCAACTGCCTTCTTCCCTCGGCCCATGTCCACCGTATACAAGGTGGCTAAAACTGGCAGCGTGGTTCCACCCATCGCTGTCAGCGACCCGACTTCACCCCTCCTTGCGAGCCACGAGGAGCATCTCCGATGAACGTCGTCCGAGTGGCCTGTCGCGCCAGCCGTCGTACGCCTGCTCTACCAGCAGACCGTGCTGCGCGCAAAGGTCGGCTAGTCGAGTTGCCGTATACAGGCGGATCCGATGCTCCTTCTCCAACTCACCTTCTTCCCCAACCTGTAGCGATCGGATACTGAGTACGCCGGAAAGCGGGTCGAAGGACCGTTCATGGGCGATCACGGTGTTTCCGTTGCTCTGCCACCAGTCCCGCGCGAGAAATCTGGCCATGACGCCATCCCGACTCGCGCCATGCCAGAGCAAAACTCCACCAGTCCGAAGGACCCGGGCGAACTCGCTAATGACACGCGCATCATCGGCGGGATCGAGGAAAAAACCGAACGATGTGAAGAGATTGAGAACGGCATCGAAGCGGCCCGACCAGTCGCCGGGCAGCCGCCTCATGTCGCCACGTTTATAGCGCAGCCGCGGCGAAGTGCCTCGCTCTTTCGCGCGAGCCAGCAGAAAGGCGGAGTAGTCCAGCCCGTTTACCTCGAAACCCGCTTCAGCGAGAAGATGAGAGTGACGGCCCTGACCGCAGGGCACATCGAGTATTGTTGCGCCGGACGGTAGCCCGAGTATTTCGATGATCCGCGCGACTTCGCTGCGATCGCGACCTGGACTGAAGATTGGCTGGTATTCCAGGAGGTAATGGGCGTCGAAATGGCTCTCCCACCACTCACCCTTTTTCTTCACAAGCCGTGCCTCAGAAAAACACGGGTTCGCGATAAGCCCCGAACACATCCTCCATGGCTGCGCGGATTTCGTACAGCGTGCAGTACGAGCGAGCTGCATCGAGTATGTGGGGAACGAGATTCTCTTCCGTTCGCGCCGCATCGCGCAGGGCATTCAGCCTTCGTGTGCAGAGATCATTGTCTCGGGTCGCGCGCAACTGGCGGAGGCGTTCGCGTTGATCGCGCTCCGTCTCTTCACTTACTCGCAAAAGGGGAATGGTAAGCTCCCCCTCTTCGGTCACGAATTCGTTCACTCCCACGATGACCCGGCGATGCTGCTCGATTTCCCACTGCTGCTTCGCGCTCGATTCGGCGATCTTGCGTTGCAGCCACCCCTGCTCCAGCGCGCGGACGACGCCCCCCTGCCGCTCGATCTCCTCGAAAAGTTTCTCGGCACCGCGCTCCATCTCATCCGTCAAAGCTTCGATGTAGTATGAGCCGCCGAGGGGATCGGCGACGTTTGGTATCCCGGTTTCGTAGGCAAGCACCTGCTGTGTGCGCAAGGCCACTTGCACGGCTGATTCCGTCGGAAGCGCCAGCGTCTCATCCATGGAGTTGGTGTGCAGCGACTGAGTGCCGCCCAGCACCGCCGCCAAGGCCTGGTATGCGACGCGCACGACATTGTTCATCGGCTGCTGCGCTGTCAGCGTAACGCCCGCCGTTTGCGAATGAAAGCGCATCATCCACGAGCGCGGATCCCTGGCTCCGTAGCGATCCTTCATGTGGCGCGCCCAGATACGACGTGCCGCTCTGAGCTTGGCGATCTCCTCGAAGAAATCGTTGTGAATGTCCCAGAAAAATGAAAGACGGCGGGCAAATTCATCCACGCCCAGTCCGCGAGCGACTCCCCGCTCCACATACGTGAAGCCATCCGCGAGCGTGAAGGCAAGCTCCTGCACGGCGGTGGCGCCCGCTTCCCGAATATGGTAGCCGCTGATGGAGATGGTATTCCATTGCGGCGCGTGCGTCGCGGACCACTCGAAGTTGTCGACGATAAGCCGGAGCGCGGGCTCGATGGGGTACACCCACGCGTGCTGCGCCATGTATTCCTTGAGGATGTCGTTCTGGATCGTGCCGCGAAGCTTGCGAGAGTCGACACCCTGTCGTTCCGCGGCCGCGATGTAGAAGCAGTACAGAATTATCGCCGGACCGTTGATCGTCATCGAGGTGGAGACGTCGCCGAGGGGGATGCCGTCGAACAGGGTCTCCATGTCGGCGAGGCTCGAGATCGCAACGCCGCACTTCCCCACTTCTCCTTCCGATCTCGGGTGATCCGAGTCGTAGCCCATGAGTGTCGGAAAGTCGAACGCCACGGAAAGACCCGTCTGGCCACGTGCCAGCAGATATTTGTAACGCGCATTGGTATCCGCCGCACTGCCGAAACCAGCGAACTGCCGTTTGGTCCACAGCCGGCCGCGGTAGCCGGTCGGATGAATGCCGCGCGTGAACGGATACGCTCCGGGCATTCCGAGCGTGTCCGGTGATAGGGAGGCCGTGTCGAGCGCTGTGTATACCGGTTCTACGTCTCCAGTGGAATTGGCGAACGACTGGTAACGTGTCTCTCCCTGCTCGTATCGCGCGCGCCACTCGGCGACTTCGCGACGGAGCCGTTCGAGTTCTTCGCTCTGATCCCCCTCCCGAACCGGCTCCGTGATCTCGCGCATGGTTGTCATGAGTCCTTCCGTGTCATAAGATCACCGCTGCGGCGCAGTAGCTCGTCCGCCGCTACAAAGGGAGTAAGAATTCCGCTGTCGAGGGACGCGAGGCGTTCGTCCAGCCAGGCATTCGTACCGGCATCGTCCCAGAGCCGCTTCCGCACCCTGTGTTCGACTACTTCGATCACCCGCTGGCGCAGCCGCCGCCATCTCCGCTCGCGTAGCGCGCCGCTCTCCTCAAGATAAGTAAAGTGTCGGTCGATCGCGTCGGCAAGCGTTTCGACACCCTCGTTCTTTACCGCGGAGGTCGCAAGAACGGGTGGCGTCCACTTCTCAGCCTCCGTATCAAGGGACGCTTCGCGCGCCAGCTTCACCGGATTGGAGAGCCGCTTGAGATCGACGCCGTGGTGCGACGGAATGTTCTTGAATGTGTGTCCCATCCGGAGACCGAGCATTAGCTCGATCTCGTTGCGCAAGCGGTCGGATCCCGGACGGTCAGCCTTGTTGATCACGAAGATATCGGCAATTTCCATGAGCCCCGCCTTGAGCGTCTGAATGGAATCTCCCGACTCGGGCACCAGAACCACCACACTGGAATCCGCGGTTCTTGAAATGTCGAGTTCGCTCTGACCGACACCAACAGTCTCGATGACAATTCGATCGAAGCCAAATGCGTCGATAACGTCCGCAACCTCGCGGGTAGACGACGCGAGGCCTCCGAGGGAGCCACGTGTGGCCATCGATCGGATAAAAACACCGGGATCCATCGCGATATCCTCCATGCGAATACGATCTCCGAGAAGCGCTCCTCCGGTGAACGGCGAGGTCGGGTCTACGGCGATGACGGCCACGGTCAATCCGCGCGACCGATACAACGCTACCAGTCGCGCTGTGAGCGTACTCTTTCCCGCTCCCGGCGGTCCGGTAATGCCGATCCGCCGTGAATGCCCCAGGCGGGGATGCAACTCGCCCAATAGCGCTTCGAACCCGGCACGGTGGTTCTCCACGATGCTTACCG
>JACDCM010000352.1 GCA_013817545.1 Gemmatimonadaceae bacterium
CCGGCTAGTTTCCTCCGCGGTGGTCCGGGCCTCTATGTGACGTTTCTTCTCGGCGCCGACACCATACCTTTGTCCAAGAAAAAAGAATGCCGCGGAGGCGACAACCAGAAGCGCGCCACACGCGGCTATGATGGCAGTTTCGTTCATTCTATCTATGCTCCAGCCGCGACCCAGGGGTCGCGACAGCGGGGAGAAAACCGCGAACGGCAGTGACTCCCCTCCAGCTGCGTTGCACGTCCGGGCCAGCGCCGGCGAAGGGCGCGGGATGGGACGAGCTAAACGCAAAGGAATCTTGGAGCTACGGGCCGAACCGGGTGATGCTCAGAAACTACGCGAACCTGTGGGAAAAGGCAACGCGGCCGATTGCGCCGCTCATCCGCTGTCCGCTTCACCCGCTCGCTTCGCTGGCGGCAGCCATCTTCGAACATCCGTGGAAAGCGCTACCAACCCGTTTGCCAATTCCTCGCGAGCCTGCCGCGACCGGAAGAGTTGATCCGTAATTTGCAGAGCAGCCAGGATTGCGGCCCGGTGGGTCTCGACGACCGTTCCGCTGTCCATGATAGACTTGATCACCTGGTCTACATGCTCAGCGACCGCGCGCGCGTGCTCGGGCGTCGCATCGCTCCTGAGCGAATACTCCTCGCCAGCGATAGTCACTTTTACTGCAGCCTTCCGTACACTCACCTCTCCACTCCTATCTCGCTCTGCTGCCTTAGAAACCTCACACGCTCCAGAAGCCGGCAAGTCTGTTCCCGAGCAGAATCCAATTTGCTCCCCAATCGGCGGTTTTCTTCCTCGAGCGCCGTTACACGTTGATCTTCCAGGGGCCGCAGGTGCAATTGGTCGACCCGCTCCAATTCGCGAACGCGATTCTCCGCTTGTTGAGCGCGACGGCGCCAAGCAGCCATCTCGTCGCCCAATAAGCGGATGAGCAACTCCAGCTCATGCAGCGCTTCAAGGTCATGCTGTTCGTTGTCGGACACCTAGTTCTCCTTCCAGGGTTTGCAGCAGTCGCTCTCGCCGACCTACGATCTCTCGGCTCTCCAATGTCCGCTCGGGGTGCCTGAACAGGAGATGCCAAGCCATACTCCGGACGCCTTCTGGAATCGGTTCCCCTCTATACTCACTCAATAGAGTCAGCTTCTCAAGCAGCGATCCGGCGGATCTCCGTATTGCCTCCTCTACCCGAACGGCTGGCATATCGTGAGGAACGAGTAGAGCGACGTCGAAGCTCGACGCTGGCGTTGTGGGAAGAACCTGGTAACGGACCTGCTCCAGGGCTGCCGATTGTTCAATCGTAGCTGAATCGTACTTGGCGGAGCCAGCAGCGGCGACGGGTTCGGCGCTGAGCAACCGGACGGTGACTTCGGCGCCAAATGCCTGTGATGCCCAGGACGGAGCGTCGAGCCAAACTTTCCTGATTTCTCCTCTTTTGGAGCCGTCGATTTCAATGTGCCAGAGGACGTCACCGTCTCCGGGGCGGCACTCCGACCTCGAGCCGGGAGCAATAGCGCGCGCCACCTCTTCACCCAGCGCCTTCGCATCCCACTCATCCAATGATGGTGATGGAGGTTCCGTCCAGTGCGACGGTCGTCGATCCCCCATGATCAGGGCGGCCACGCGCACCTCCTCCCGCGGGAGTGCAGCGGCCGCGGGCTCAAAAACGGAGCCGATCTCGAACAACCTGATATTGCGCTGCATCTGTGCGAGGTTGTGCTCGGCGCGCCGAGCCAGCGTGTCCAATAGATCACGCCGGAGATATGCTTCATTCTCGGCAATGGGATTCGCCACTCGTACAAATCCGTGCTCCGCGCCAGAAACAAATGGCATCGGGCGAGCTTCAAGAAGGCCTTTCATGACCAGTGCATCGCGGACACGCTTGAGAACGGAGTCCAGCGTCGATGTTGGGACCGAGCCGGGCCGGAACGGACGCAGTTCATCTGGAAAGCTGTCGAAGCCGCGAAGGCGAGCTACCTCCTCGATGAGATCCACCTCGGCCCGGACATCCACGCGCCACGATGGAATCTCCACGTCCAACGACGATTCGTCGCGATGAGTACAAGCGAAACCGACGGGTCTCAGTAGGCGCACGACCTCCTCTGCCCCGATCGACACACCGAGAAGCTGAGCAACTCGGCTCACGCGCAGCACGGCTCTCGTCCGGGCTCTCGCAGTTGGATACAAATCTACTGGCATTCCGTCGACCTCTCCCCCAGCGATTGCTCGAATCAGCGCTACCGCGCGTGCGAGGGCAGCCGGTGGGAGCTCTATATCCGTACCTCGCTCGAAGCGGTAACTGGCATCCGTTGAAAGGCCTAGGGCACGCCGAGTTCGGCGCACCGATGCGGGATCGAACGTCGCAACTTCGAGAAAAATATCCGTTGTAGCATCCGTTACTTCGCTCTCGCTGCCGCCCATCACTCCCGCAACTCCCTGAGCGCGCTCTGCATCAGCAATAACGGTCATCTGAGAATCCAGAATCCGCTCGACGCCATCCAGGGTGCGCAGGCGCTCGCCGGCGAATGCGCGCCGCACAATAATGGCGGAGCCTCGCAGCTTGGCGGCATCAAATGCATGCATGGGCTGTCCCAACTCGTGCAGCATGTAATTTGTCGCGTCAACGACATTGTTGACCGAGCGGACGCCAACCGACTCGAGCCTTTCCTTTAGCCACGCGGGGCTGGATCCGATGCGAACGCCCGTGATCACGACACCCATATATCTCGGCGCGCCCACGGGATCGTCGAGTTGCAGCTCAACCGGGCCCGCGCGATGCGCGGCCGCTGGCGTGCCCGAGGTCAATTCAACCGTTTGCTGCACGCCAGGAAGAGCCGGCCAGTGCATCTCCTCTTGAGTGGCTGCCGAGATCTCCCGGGCAATTCCCAGGTGCGATAACAGGTCCGGCCTGTTTGGCTGTACATCAACGACGAAGCGGGTGTCTCCAACGCCAATTGCGGTCAGGAAGGGCGTCCCCGGCGCGGCATCGGTGTTCAGCTCGAGAATTCCCTCGTGGTCGTCGCCCAGCTGCAGCTCTCGCGATGAGCAGAGCATACCGTTGGAAGAGGCGCCGCGGATCTTTCGCTTCTCCAGCTTCAGGCCGCCCGGCAGGGTCGCCCCCGCAGGGGCGAACGGGTAGCGTTTTCCGGCCGTTACGTTTGGCGCACCGCATACGACGTCGAGAAGCTCTCCCGTACCCGCATCAACCTTGGTCACCCAAAGGTGATCGGAGTTGGGATGCCGCGAGGCTTCTACGACGTGTCCAATTACGATCTCCCTGAGATCAGAGCGAAGGGAGACCATCTCGTCCACCGGCGTGCAGCGTGCGGTGATGAAATCGCGAAGATCGGCGGGAGTCATCCCCACTTTCACGAACGCATTCAACCAGGAATATGACGCGTTCATCTCGCAAACTGCTCCAGGAAGCGAATGTCGGAATCGTACAAGAGCCGAATGTTCGGGATGCCATAGCGCAACATTGCTATGCGGCCCGGACCCATTCCAAACGCCCATCCAGTATATCTCTCGGCGTCTACTCCAGCGCTTTCCAGAACTGATGGATGCACCATTCCCGAACCGAGGATCTCCATCCAACCCGTGCCCTTGCATCCGGGACAGCCACGGCCGGAGCAGAGCTGGCATTCCACGTCCATTTCCGCGGATGGCTCCGTGAAGGGAAAATAGCTGGGACGAAAACGCGTCTTCGTTTTGCCGAACAACCTGTTGGCGAAATACGAAAGAGTGGCCTTGAGATCGACAAAGCTCACGCCTTCGTCAACGGCGAGACCTTCAATTTGCGAAAACATCGGCGCATGCGATGCGTCAAAGAAATCACGACGGTAAACATTGCCGGGAGCCAGTATCCGAATCGGAGGGGGATAGGACTGTAGCGTTCGTACTTGTACCGGGGACGTGTGCGTTCGTAAAAGCACGTCGTCTGACAGGTACAGCGTATCGTGCATGTCCATCGCCGGGTGGTCGGCGGGGAAGTTCAGAGCGCCGAAGTTGTACCACTCGAGCTCGGCTTCGGGGCCTAGCGCTATAGTAAAGCCAATATCACGGAAGATGCCCTCGATTTCCTCTATTATGAGCGTTACGGGGTGCTTTGCGCCGCGCCAGCTTTGCCGCGCGGGCATGCTGAGGTCGAGATTTTGTTGAGGCGATGTCTTGGCACCGAGTTCCATCGCTCGCGTGCCTATTTTTTCCTCTATCGTGGCGCGGGCGGAATTGGCTCGGGCGCCAGCTTCCCTGCGATCTGACTCAGGAAGCGAGGCAAGTTCGCGCATGAGATGGCTGAGCCGTCCGCTCTTTCTGCCCACCAGCGTATTTCGCACCTCGGTGAGCTCGGCTTCCGTCTCAGCCGACGCGATCCGCGCCGCTCCTTCGATACGAACGCGTTCCAGTGCCTCGAGGTATTCTTGCGTCGTCACGGTAGCGAATGGGTTTGGACAAGCAACGCGGCGGAAGCGACGACCACCAGGTCACGCTACCGC
>JACDCM010000353.1:0-1961 GCA_013817545.1 Gemmatimonadaceae bacterium
AAGTGGCTACAAGCAGTTTCTTCCGGGCACGCCACAGAAGGTGTATCACTTTACCAACTACCGCCGGTCGATCGCTGAGGCGCTTGCGTTTGATGCCGCGCGCCCGAGCTCGCTACTGTACGAGATGACGGCGACTGGCGGGTTCAAGCTCGTAGGTGCCATGTATCACGCGCCGCAGCGGGCTTCAATGGAGCAGCTGGATGAGCGAATCCCCCTCGGCATCGCGCGCTGGCACCGCCACGTGAATCTCTGCTTTCCAGTCCGCGGCGACACTGCGCGCTGGCGCGAAACAAAAAACGGCGTTCCGCTATTCGGACCGCTTGGAAGCATTGCGACCGAAGAGGATTGCGACGCTACTGGCGGACGTTTTGTCGAGAATCTTTTCGGGTGGATGGTGCACGTGAACGCGTTCGCGAGCGATCCGAAAGTGGTGTGGGGGAGCGAGGACGGCGCGCACGATCACAAGGCGGGACATTAGACATGACGGAAAGATCCAACAGTGTTGAAGCCAGATCCCGCCGGCTGTTGCTTTGGCTAATCGTTGCCACGCTCATTGTAACCGCAGCCGGCGCCGCGGCTTTTTACTGGCGCGTGCAGCAGGACGCCGGGCGCAGTGACTATAATTCGCGGCGCGGATCCTCGGGCGCTTTCATACCTTGGGAGCGCACCTTCGATACAACCGGGGTCGCCCGCTTGAGTAGTTTCCTGAATTCCTCGTCAGACAACCGCTCCCAGTCATTGGGGTAAGGCGCCAGCCTCCGTCGCCCTTTCGCCGACTCGAAGCAGAGCCACCCGCTAAGCATATCCGCCAGAAAGTCCTCGGCAGCGGTTATTGGGTGCATCTCCTCAGGCGTAACGTCCCAGGCTTTCCATTCCACGCCGTCTTCGTCGGTGAGTTCTCTGAGTGCCATGGGAATCGGGAGTTGGGGGTAGGGGATCGGGAGTCTTTACCGGTCTCAGGAAGCAACTTTCGCACCTTTATTTCCCTTTGTCCCACCCCTTGTCCGAGGGGCCAGTTTCATAGTAGCAGAAGCGCACCCGCAAGCGTTGAAACGGCATAATTTACGAGGCCGCGGAAGCGATGCGTCGCGGATTGCGAGACCACTGCGTTGCAAGGTGGTCGATGAGGAGGGGGTATCGTAGGGGTGGCTGATGTTTGTTAGCAACGAGTGAGGACGGGAAGTGTCACTTCTCAGGGTTCGTTCAGTGCCAGTGGTCGGTCTCGGTCTCAGTGATCAGCGATCAGTGAGCTGCGCGACGGGTGACGTAGCTGCAGGCTGTTCAGGTTCGGCGGATACTTCGCCGCTTCGTACAAGCGCAAGGCGCGCGAGTATGGGACCGACGAGCTGGTTGATCGCGATAACCGAGAGAAACAACGTTCGCATAGCCGCTCCACGCTCGGGATACGCTTCGGCTATAACGGTAACCAATCCAATCGCCACTCCGGCTTGCGCGATCAAGCCCATCCACGTGTACCGTCGCTCAAACAGGCTTGCATTTCCCATTCGCGCGCCAATCGCGCAGCCTCCCCAGATCGCGAGCATACGGACGGCGACTATCCCGACTGCCAACGGCCAGATGGAGGCGAGCTCTCCAAGCGCAATTGAGGCTCCGGCTAGCGCAAAAAACACCACGAACACCGGCGCCGCGGAGCGTTCCATGGCGTGCAAAAGCTCGGCGCTTCCCCGCTTCGTGGCGTTCTCTGTAACGAATCCCGCCACAAGTAGCGTCAATAGAGTCTCCACATGCAGAAGATTCGCGATCTCGGCGCCAAGAAAGGCCACAATGATGGCAAAGAGGAAAAGCTCGCTTCGTACGAAACGAAGGTATAAGGAAGTCGCGCCGCCCAAGACCGCGCCCACGATCAATGACCCGCCGATCTCCCAGGCCAACAGGCCCGCTGAAAGCTCAGGCCCGCCGCTGGAAGGAATGATTGCGCGAGCTATTGCGAGTACGCCGCT
>JACDCM010000353.1:1971-3990 GCA_013817545.1 Gemmatimonadaceae bacterium
CGCCGCTGAAGATCAAAACCACAACCACGTCGGTCATCAGCACGATTCCCAGGGTGGTACGGGCGACGGGTCCACGTGCGCGCGTTTCCGTCAGGAGAGCCATGACTACGGCGGGAGAGTGAACGACTGCGACCGCTGCGAAGAGTGCGGCAAGCGCGATGATCTCGGGCCACCCACCTTCCAGGAACGGAACCCACGCGCGCAACGCGAGCAGCAAACCGGCGATACTCACGAACGAAAGCGCCAGCTCAAATCCCATCATGGCGAGCAGCAGGCGCGCTCGTTCACGCAGTTCCCCCCATCGCAGCTCCGCACCCGCCAGAAACGCGATCAGCGCGATTGCAAGGCGACTGACGGGTGCCAGCTCTTCGACTGATTGCATCGAGAGAACGCCGAGCACAGAGGGCCCGAATACAATTCCGGCGAATAGAAAGCCGGTAATTCGCGGTAGTGTAAGCGGAGTTGCGAGCTCGCCTATCGTATACGCGGCGAGGATCAGGAAGCCAAACAGAAGCAGGGTGGGAGAGACGCCCGCGTTCTCATCTGTCTTGAGAGGGAGAATGAGCTGCATGCCCGCAAAGAGAAGCGCCAGAATTGCGGCCCTTCGCATCAGCGATCTCCCGCTGCCGCGGTAGACGCAATTTCGCCCGGCTTCTGGCGAACCAATGGCGCTACCACTGAGTGGATAATTCGCGCGGACATGAAATCCGTCAGGAGCACCGACGCTATGGCGGCCGTGAACACGATATTGGCCAGCACGCCGCCACTCAGTCGCATGTACTCGAGCGCCAGCGCCAGTGCCAAGCCTCCCTGGCCCAGCAGCGCACGTCCCCACGCTGTGCCCAACATAGCGCCGGCGTCGCTCAGCCGAGTCGCGAGCGCGGCGGACCCGATTTTAGCGGAAATGCGGACAACCAGAAACACGGCAACAGGCACAACCCAGGCTCGCAAACCAGGCTCCCAAGCGGCCCCCGCGAAAACCAGAAGCACGAAATAGAACGGTCGCTCTACCCCGTGTAGTGTTCGCGCTATGTCTTCCCGGTTGCGAGATGTATTCACCAGCGTTGCACCCATCACCATCGCGGCGAAGAGCGGTGACAAGTGCAGGTAGGCCGCCGCGCCGCTGGTGAGAATAATTGCGCCAGCAAGCGAGATGAACAGCCGGTCGGGATTATGCTCACTGCCGAGAAAGAGGTGGAACAGCGAACCGCCGACTACTCCGATTGCTATAGTGATAACGGTCCACTCCGTCGTTGTAATCGGCCGCACGGTGGATGTATCGCCCGGGTGACCGAAGCAGAGCAGGATGCCGATAACACCGATTGCAACCAGCGCATCGATGGCGGTTGCGACCTGGAGCTGCTGGACGATTGGCCCGCGGTGGGAAAGCCTGCGCGCCACGACCTCGATGCCCGCCGGCGCGGATGCAACCGCCACGGCGCCGAACGCCAGTGCCGGAAAAAGCGAGTCGAAGAGTGTGAGGTCAAACAGCCAGATCGCGATAGCGAGCTGCGCCGCGCCAACGAGAAGCAGCGTGCCTATCGCTTCCGCAAAGGCAAGCTTGTAGATAAGCGCGCGAATGCGCACGAGCCCAGGCAGAAAGAACTGCATCCCCACAATCGCGCCTATCCAACCAAGCGAGAGTGTCGTAAGCGGAGCGAAGGCTGCAAGCGTCTCCGCCGAAAGTGCTCCGGCCACTTGCGGTCCGAGCAGTATCCCCAGTAGCAAGTACTCGGCGCCAGACACAATGAGAAAGCGCCGAGCAAGCCAGTCGAATGCGACCCGCGCCGCCAAGTACGCGATGGCGACGGCGAGGATGAGAATGAGACCGGAACTCATGGGGAGAAGACTGCGGATTGCGGATTGCGGACAAAAAGCTCGACTGCGGGACCGTAAGTGAACCGGAGTAAGCCAGGCTCAGGAGCTACCGAAAAACAGCGGCCAGCAGGAGAGGGAGTAATCCGGCAAGGCGACATCGACCCAACTCGCATGAGATAATCTACTCCTCTACATCGGTCT
>JACDCM010000353.1:4000-4488 GCA_013817545.1 Gemmatimonadaceae bacterium
AACTCATGGGGAGAAGATTGCGGATTGCGGATTGCAGACAAAAAGCTTGAAATAATCTACTCCTCTACATCGGTCTAGCCTTTACTCTGTGATTCTTCATCTTCTAATCCGCAATACGCAATCCGCAGTCCGCAATCCGCAGTCCGCATCCCTTTCGGAGTACCGTCATGCACGGCTTGATCATGGACTATCAGCTCACTATACCGGCCATCCTACGGCGGGCTGAGCAGCTATTCGGCGACCGTGAAATCGTCAGTAGAAATCCGGATCGATCTATTCATCGCTACACGTACAGTGAGTGTATCCGTCGCGCGCGAAAGCTGGGGGCTGCGCTCAAATCGCTTGGCGTCGGTAATGGAGACCGTGTCGCGACTCTGTGCTGGAACCATTATCGTCATCTCGAAGCGTACTACGGCATCCCCTCTTCCGGCGCCGTCGTACACACTCTCAATCTGCGCCTGCACCCCGACGATCTCGCGTATGTAGCC